>NZ_JBEXLP010000042.1:0-61606 GCF_040610035.1 Streptomyces sp. NPDC004542 | reverse complement strand
CACCACCCGGCCCCGGTTGGGCGGGGCGCCCGCACCCGGCGAGCGCCCCTCGCACACGGGCCCGGCTCACCTGCGTCCCAGCCGTCGCCATCCCACCCCCTTGATTGATTAGTGATTGAGTACTAACTTTCTCGCATGGTCAGGATGAGCGCAGAGGAGAGGCGCGAGAGCGTCGTCCGTGCGGCGATGAGCGAGTTCGCGCGGGGCGGCTACCACGGGACGTCCACCGAGGCGATCGCCAAGCGGGTCGGGGTCTCGCAGCCCTATCTCTTCCGGCTCTTCCCGGGCAAGAAGGCCATCTTCCTCGCGGTGGCCGAGCGGTGCGTGGAGGACACCATCCGCACCTTCGAGGAGGCCGCCGACGGGCTGGAGGGCGAAGAGGCGCAGCAGGCCATGGCGAACGCGTACGTCAAGGTCATCGCGGAGCGGCCCGAGCGGCTGCAGATGCAGATGCAGATGTACCTCGCTGTCACGGCCGCCGAGGAGGAAGGCGACCACGCCTTCGGGGAGTCCGTGCGGGCCGGCTGGCGGCGCCTGTGGGACACCGTGCACCTGCCGCTCGGCGCCGACGTGAACGAGACGACGACCTTCATGGCGTACGGGATGCTGATCAACTGCCTGGTGGCCATGGGGTTCCCGCCCGGGGACCGGGTGTGGGAAGGGATCTACCCGTCGGCGCGGGCCACGGGCCGGCAGCAGAAGTAGGGGCGGGTGGCGAGGGCGGTGCCGACACCGCTTGCCCGCAGAAGTTAGTGATCGATAACTATTAAACGGTCAACGAGCACTCCCTGGGGGAGAGATGCCACAGCAGACAGCCGAACAGCAGACAGCCACGACGACCGCACGTCGCGGGGGAGCCGTCTGGGCCCTCGTCATCACCAGCGCCGCCGGATTCATGGCGTCCCTCGACAACCTCGTCGTCACCACCGCCCTGCCCTCCATCCGCCAGGACCTGGGCGGCGCGCTGGACGACCTGGAATGGACCGTGAGCGCCTACACGCTCACCTTCGCCGTCCTGCTGATGTTCGGCGCGGCGCTCGGTGACCGGTTCGGCCGCCGCCGGCTCTTCCTCGCCGGGCTCACCGTCTTCACCGCCGCCTCCGCGGCCGCCGCCATGGCACCCGGCATCGGTTCCCTCGTCGCCGCCCGTGCCGTCCAGGGCGCCGGCGCCGCCGTCATGATGCCGCTGACGCTGACCCTGCTGACCGCGGCCGTGCCCGCTGCCAAGCGCGGAACGGCGTACGGCATCTGGGGCGCGGTGAACGGCCTCGCGGTCGCCTCCGGGCCCCTGATCGGCGGCAGCCTCACCGAACACGTCTCCTGGCACTGGATCTTCTGGCTGAACGTCCCGCTGGGCCTCGCCCTGCTGCCGCTCGCCCGCCTGCGCCTCGCCGAGTCCCACGGCACCGGCGCCCCGCTCGACGTACCCGGCACCCTGCTCGCCAGCGGCGGCCTCTTCGGGATCGTCTACGGACTCGTCCGCGGGCCCGCCGACGGCTGGACCGACACCGTCGTGCTGACCGCGCTGTTCGCCGGCGGCGCCCTGCTGGCCGGCTTCGTCCTCTACAGCACCCGCGCCGAGAACCCGATGCTGCCCATGCGGCTGTTCCGCTCCCGCGCCTTCTCCGGGATCAACGCGGCCAGCCTGCTGATGTTCGTCGGGATGTTCGGCTCGATCTTCCTGCTCAGCCAGTACATGCAGGGCGTGCTCGGCTACTCGCCCACCGAGGCCGGCTTCCGGATGCTTCCCTGGACCGGGATGCCGATGCTCGTCGCGCCGGTCGCCGGGATCCTCTCCGACCGCGTCGGGGGCCGCCCGATCGTCGCCACCGGCCTGTTCCTGCAAGCCCTCGGGCTCGGCTACCTCGCCTCCGTGGCCACGGCCGACGTCTCCTACGCCACACAGCTGCCCGGCCTGATCGTCAGCGGTATCGGCATGGCCCTGTACTTCGCCCCGGCCGCCAACCTCGTGATGTCCAGCGTCCGCCCGCACGAGCAGGGCATCGCCTCCGGCGCCAACAACGCGCTGCGCGAGGTCGGCGGCGCCCTCGGCGTCGCGGTCATGGCCTCGATCTTCTCGGCACAGGGCGGCTACGCGTCCGCGCAGAACTTCGTCGACGGCCTGAAGCCCGCCCTGATGACGGGCTCCGGAGCCGTCGCACTCGCCGGCGTCGCGGCACTGCTGATCCCGGGCGGACGCAGCGCCGCGGCCCCGGTCGTGAGCCCGGCCGAGCCGGCACCCGCCCCGGTCGTCGAAGCGGCCTCCCGCTGACCGCGATCGCGCCGCAAAGGCCACCGCAAAGGCCACCGGAAAGGCCACCGCAAAGGCCACCCGGAAGGCCGGGGGTCCCGTGAGAAGCCCACGCGCGCGTGGGGACGGAGAACGGCATGACGGCCCGGCGTGCCGCCGGGCCGTCGGCCTGTGCCGGGGCGCTGTCGGTGCCGTCTCGTAGTCTTGGGCGCGTGCAGGAACTCCACGACGCCCCTCTCGCCCCGCTGACCACCTTCCGGCTGGGCGGTCCCGCGACCCGGCTGGTCACCGCCACCACCGACGCCGAAGTGATCGACACCGTCCGCGAGGCCGACGCCACCGGCACACCGCTCCTGGTCATCGGTGGCGGATCGAACCTGGTCATCGGCGACAAGGGCTTCGACGGCACGGCCCTGCGCATCGCCACCACCGGCTTCGAACTGCGCGGTGAGACGCTGGAGCTGGCGGCCGGTGAGGTGTGGACCGACGCCGTCGCCCGCACCGTGGAGGCCGGACTCGCGGGCATCGAGTGCCTCGCCGGCATCCCGGGCTCGGCGGGCGCGACACCGATCCAGAACGTCGGCGCGTACGGCCAGGAGGTCTCCGCGACCATCACCGAGGTGATCGCCTACGACCGCAGGTCCCACGAGACGGTCACGCTCACCAACGACGAGTGCGCCTTCGCCTACCGCCACAGCCGCTTCAAGGCCGACCCGGCGCGCCATGTGGTGCTGCGCGTCCGCTTCGCCCTGGAGGACGCGGACGGGCTGTCGGCGCCGATCAGGTACGCGGAGACGGCCCGCGCCCTCGGCGTCGCACCGGGCGACCGGGTGCCGCTCGCCGCCGCCCGCGAGACCGTCCTGAAGCTGCGCGCCGGCAAGGGCATGGTCCTGGATCCCGACGACCACGACACCTGGTCGGCCGGGTCGTTCTTCACCAACCCGATCCTCACCGACGCCCAGTTCGACGCCTTCCACGCGCGCGTGCGGCAGCGGCTGGGCGACGGCGCCGAGCCGCCCGCCTACCCGGCGGGGGAGGGCCACACCAAGACGTCGGCCGCCTGGCTGATCGACAAGGCCGGCTTCACCAAGGGCTACGGCACCGGACCCGCCCGCATCTCCACCAAGCACACCCTCGCCCTCACCAACCGGGGCGGCGCCACCACCGAGGACCTGCTGTCCCTGGCCCGCGAGGTCGTCGCCGGAGTCCACGAGGCCTTCGGCATCACACTGGTCAACGAACCCGTGACGGTGGGCGTCAGCCTGTAGGCGGTGAGGTCAGCGGCTCGCCGCCCCTGCGGCCACGTCAGGCGCCCGGACCGCTGAGCCAGTCGTCCACGCCCGCCAGCAGCTTCGCCTTCACGCCCTCCGGCGCCGCCGAACCCCGGACCGACTGCCGGGCCAGCTCCGCCAGCTCGGCGTCGGAGAAATCGTGGTGCACGCGGGCGATCTCGTACTGGGCCGCGAGCCGGGAGCCGAAGAGCAGCGGGTCGTCGGCGCCCAGCGCCAGCGCGACCCCGGCCTCGAAGAGCGTGCGCAGCGGCACGTCCTCCGGCTTCTCGTACACCCCCAGCGCCACGTTCGACGCCGGGCACACCTCGCAGGTCACCCCCCGGTCCACCAGCCGCTCCAGCAGCCGGGGGTCCTCCGCGGCGCGCACCCCGTGGCCGACCCGGGAGGCGTTCAGGTCGTCCAGGCAGTCCCGGACGGAGGCCGGGCCGGTCAGTTCGCCGCCGTGCGGGGCCGACAGCAGGCCGCCCTCCCGCGCGATGTGGAAGGCGCGGTCGAAGTCCCGTGCCATGCCCCGCCGCTCGTCGTTCGACAGCCCGAAGCCGACCACGCCCCGGTCGGCGTACCGCACCGCCAGCCGGGCCAGGGTGCGGGCCTCCAGGGGGTGCTTCATCCGGTTCGCCGCGACCAGCACCCGCATGCCCAGGCCGGTCTCCCGCACCGCCGTGTCCACCGCGTCCAGGATGATCTCCAGGGCCGGGATCAGCCCGCCCAGCCGGGGGGCGTACGAGGTCGGGTCCACCTGGATCTCCAGCCAGCCCGAACCGTCCTTGAGGTCCTCCTCGGCCGCCTCCCGTACCAGCCGCTGGATGTCCTCCGGCTCCCGCAGGCACGAGCGCGCCGCGTCGTAGAGCCGCTGGAAGCGGAACCAGCCCCGCTCGTCCGTGGCCCGCAGCTTGGGTGGTTCTCCGCTGGTGAGGGCATCGGTCAGCGCCTCGGGCAGGCGCACGCCGTACTTGTCGGCCAGCTCCAGCAGGGTGGTGGGCCGCATCGACCCGGTGAAGTGCAGGTGCAGATGGGCTTTCGGCAGCTCAGAGACATCACGTACACGCTCCATTGGAGGATCCTGCCGTACGTCCGCGGCGTACCGGTAGCCGTTTCCCCATTCGTGGTCTTGCTCGCACGGGCGTGCGGACAGACGAGCGGGCCGCCTCCCCGGAGGGAGACGGCCCGCGTCGCGCGCGTGCGGCGCGCCGGACGTCGGCGTCAGTCCTGCGCCTCGGCCAGCAGCTTCTGCAGCCGGCTCACGCCCTCGACCAGGTCCTCGTCACCCAGCGCGTACGACAGACGCAGGTAGCCCGGGGTGCCGAAGGCCTCGCCCGGGACGACCGCGACCTCGGCCTCCTCCAGGATGAGGGCGGCCAGCTCCACCGTGTTCTGCGGGCGCCTGCCCCGGATCTCCTTGCCGAGCAGCGCCTTCACCGACGGGTACGCGTAGAAGGCGCCCTCGGGCTCCGGGCAGAGCACGCCGTCGATCTCGTTGAGCATCCGCACGACGGTCCTGCGGCGCCGGTCGAAGGCCTCCCGCATCTTCTCCACGGCCGACAGGTCACCGGAGACGGCGGCCAGGGCGGCTACCTGGGCCACGTTCGAGACGTTCGACGTGGCGTGCGACTGCAGGTTCGTCGCGGCCTTGACGACGTCCTTCGGGCCGATGATCCACCCGACCCGCCAGCCGGTCATCGCGTACGTCTTCGCGACGCCGTTGACCACGATGCACTTCTCGCGCAGCTCGGGCAGGAGCGCGGGCAGCGAGGTGAACTTCGCGCCGCCGTAGACCAGGTGCTCGTAGATCTCGTCGGTAAGCACCCACAGACCGTGCTCGACCGCCCAGCGGCCGATCGCCTCGGCCTCCTCGGCGCCGTAGACCGCGCCGGTCGGGTTCGAGGGGGAGACGAAGAGCACGACCTTCGTCCGCTCCGTGCGGGCCGCCTCCAGCTGCTCCACGCTCACCCGGTAGCCGGTCGTCTCGTCCGCGACGACCTCCACCGGCACGCCGCCGGCCAGCCGGATCGACTCCGGGTACGTCGTCCAGTACGGCGCCGGGACGATGACCTCGTCGCCCGGGTCGAGGATCGCGGCGAAGGCCTCGTAGATGGCCTGCTTGCCGCCGTTGGTGACCAGGATCTGCGCGGGGTCCACCTCGTAGCCGGAGTCGCGCAGCGTCTTCGCGGCGATCGCGGCCTTCAGCTCGGGCAGACCGCCGGCCGGGGTGTAGCGGTGGTACTTGGGGTTCTTGCAGGCCTCGACGGCCGCCTCGACGATGTAGTCCGGGGTCGGGAAGTCGGGCTCGCCCGCGCCGAAGCCGATCACCGGACGCCCGGCGGCCTTCAGGGCCTTGGCCTTGGCGTCCACGGCGAGGGTGGCGGACTCGGAGATCGCGCCGACTCGGGCGGAGACCCGGCGCTCGGTGGGAGGGGTTGCAGCGCTCATGGGGCCCATGGTTTCAGACCGGAAACCTGCCCGGCACACGGGTTTCACCCACTGAACAGATCGTGCCGACCCGTGAACAGCAGTTCGAATCCGTACCGGGGGCAGGACGATCTCCCGGCCGGAGAACCCGTACGGGCACTTTCTGTTCGACGCCGGGCCCGCGACCACGTACACTCTCACCTCGTTGGCCTCCAGCCGCCGCGGCACAGCCGGTGCACACCGAGCACCCGGTCGGATGCGGTACGTTGGGGAGCACACAAAGGGTCGTAGCTCAATTGGTAGAGCACCGGTCTCCAAAACCGGCGGTTGGGGGTTCAAGTCCCTCCGGCCCTGCTACACACACCGCCAGGATGTGTGCGCATGTACGTACAGCAATGCACCGCCGTGCGGCTCTGGAACCGGGCGCGGCACGGCCACGACCCGGGATCAGGTGAGGACGAATGACGGACGCCGTGGGCTCCATCGACACGCCTGACGCCGATGAGGTGCAGGAGGCCAAGAAGGCCCGCAAGGGCGGCAAGCGTGCCAAGAAGGGCCCGCTGAAGCGCCTCGCTACCTTCTACCGCCAGATCATCGCGGAACTCCGCAAGGTCGTCTGGCCCACGCGCAACCAGCTGACGTCGTACACCACCGTGGTGATCTTCTTCGTCGCCATCATGATCGCGCTGGTGACCGTGATTGACTATGGGCTCAACCACGCGGCCAAGTACGTCTTCGGCTGAGCCAAGAGCGAAGGGCGCCGTGGTACCGGCGCCCGTTTTCGCATGTTCCACCCCTATGTATCCAGGAAGAAGCAGCCATCGTGTCTGACCCGAACCTGAACGACGCCACCGAGCCTCGCGAGAATGCCGCCGAGACGGTGGACGACGAGCTCGACATCGTCGAGGGCGCGGATGAGCAGGACGAGTTCGAGGCTGCGGAAGCCGCACTGGGTGAGGCTGCCGAGGAAGCCGCCCTGCACGTCGAGGACGAGTCCGGTGACGAGGAGTCCGACGAGGACACCGGCGCCCCGGCCGTGGCCGACGAGGCCGAGGCCGAGGAGGAGGCCGAGCCCGTCGACCCGATCGAGGCCCTCCGCGAGGAACTGCGGACCCTGCCCGGCGAGTGGTACGTGATCCACACCTACGCCGGTTACGAGAACCGCGTGAAGACCAACCTGGAGCAGCGTGCCGTCTCGCTGAACGTCGAGGACTACATCTTCCAGGCCGAGGTGCCGCAGGAAGAGGTCGTCCAGATCAAGAACGGCGACCGCAAGACGATCAAGCAGAACAAGCTGCCGGGTTACGTCCTGGTCCGCATGGACCTGACCAACGAGTCCTGGGGCGTCGTCCGCAACACCCCGGGCGTCACCGGCTTCGTCGGCAACGCCTACGACCCCTACCCGCTGACCCTGGACGAGATCGTCAAGATGCTCGCCCCGGAGGCGGAGGAGAAGGCCGCCCGCGAGGCCGCCGAGGCCGAGGGCAAGCCGGCCCCGCAGCGCAAGGTCGAGGTCCAGGTCCTGGACTTCGAGGTCGGCGACTCGGTCACCGTCACCGACGGCCCGTTCGCCACGCTCCAGGCGACCATCAACGAGATCAACCCCGACTCCAAGAAGGTCAAGGGCCTGGTGGAGATCTTCGGCCGGGAGACGCCGGTCGAGCTCTCCTTCGACCAGATCCAGAAGAACTAGTTCCTTCTGGACGTACCGCTTCCGTGCAGGTCAGGCGACGCTTGAGCGGCGCCTGACCTGCACGGTTTTAAGCCGCGCATCTATACCCGTTATCGTTGTGCGGTATGCCTGCGTCCGGGTGGTCCCCGGAAGCGGGCAGGACCCGAACCGAAAGGACCCGGAGAGCTATGCCTCCCAAGAAGAAGAAGGTCACGGGGCTCATCAAGCTCCAGATCCAGGCCGGTGCCGCCAACCCGGCTCCGCCGGTCGGCCCGGCGCTGGGTCAGCACGGCGTCAACATCATGGAGTTCTGCAAGGCCTACAACGCCGCGACCGAGTCGCAGCGTGGCTGGGTCATCCCGGTGGAGATCACGGTCTACGAGGACCGTTCCTTCACCTTCGTGACCAAGACGCCGCCGGCCGCCAAGATGATCCTCAAGGCCGCGGGCATCGAGAAGGGCTCCGGCGAGCCGCACAAGACCAAGGTCGCCAAGATCACCGAGGCGCAGGTCCGCGAGATCGCCCAGACCAAGCTGCCCGACCTCAACGCGAACGACCTGGACGCCGCGGCGAAGATCATCGCCGGTACCGCGCGTTCCATGGGCGTCACGGTCGAGGGCTGATCCCCACCCCGTAGCAGTCATGCGGCCGTGGCCGGTCGCACGTGGCAGGGCCTGCTCGGCCCGTACCACGACTCCTTTCAGAACACACAGGAGCAGTTGTGAGCAAGCGCAGCAAGGCCCTCCGCGCTGCGGACGCCAAGATCGACCGGGAGAAGCTCTACGCCCCGCTCGAGGCCGTCCGTCTCGCCAAGGAGACCTCCACGACCAAGTTCGACGGCACCGTCGAGGTCGCCTTCCGTCTGGGTGTCGACCCGCGCAAGGCCGACCAGATGGTCCGTGGCACCGTGAACCTTCCGCACGGCACCGGCAAGACCGCCCGGGTCCTGGTCTTCGCGACCGGTGACCGTGCTGCGGCCGCGGAGGCCGCGGGCGCCGACATCGTCGGCTCCGACGAACTGATCGACGAGGTCTCGAAGGGCCGTCTGGACTTCGACGCCGTCGTCGCCACCCCGGACCTCATGGGCAAGGTCGGTCGCCTCGGCCGCGTCCTCGGCCCGCGTGGTCTGATGCCGAACCCGAAGACCGGCACCGTCACCCCCGACGTCGCCAAGGCCGTCACCGAGATCAAGGGCGGCAAGATCGAGTTCCGCGTCGACAAGCACTCGAACCTGCACTTCATCATCGGCAAGGTGTCGTTCGACGACAGCAAGCTGGTGGAGAACTACGGCGCCGCGCTGGAGGAGATCCTCCGTCTGAAGCCGTCCGCCGCCAAGGGTCGCTACATCAAGAAGGCCGCGATCAGCACCACGATCGGCCCCGGCATCCCGGTCGACCCGAACCGCACCCGCAACCTCCTCGTCGAGGAGGACCCGGCCGCCGTCTGAGCCCCGCGCTCACCCCGGTAGCCGCGTCAGCGACGTGACGATAAAGGGCGGGCCCCGCAACCTTTCGAGGTGCGGGGCCCGTCCCTTTTCCCGTACGGCCTTTCGTACGACCGTCAGTGGCCTGGGCTACGGTGCAGGCACACAACTCGCTTAGGGGTGGGACGAGATGAAGAGCACGACCGTGCGCCGGGTGACCCTTTCCGCCGTGGTGCTGACCGCGCTCACCGGGGTGGCCGCCTGCGGCACCGACGACGGGAACCCCGGAAAGGGCGACAAGGCGGGCGGCACCGGCGTCACGCACCTCAGCCCCATCGCCGCCCTGCGCTCGGCCGAGAAGTCCACCGACAAGGCCGACTCGGCCAAGGTCCGTTCCAGCACGACCATGGGCGACACGATGTCCATGACGGCCGACGGCGCCCTTTCCTGGGGCGACGGCATGCGGGGCAACCTCACCATCGAGTACACCGGCGGCCAGATGGCCGACGCGATGCGCAAGGCCGGCTCGACGTCGATGGAGGCCCGCTATCTGCCGGACGCCTACTACGCGAAGATGAGCGAGAAGTTCGCCCAGCAGTTCGGCGGCAAGCACTGGATCAAGTACGCGTACGACGACCTCGCCAAGATCGCCGGCGGCTCGGGCGCGTACCTCAAGGACCAGATGCAGAACACCACGCCGAACCAGTCGGTGAAGCTGCTGCTGGCCTCCGGCGACGTGAAGAAGGTCGGCGAGGAGAAGGTGGCCGGTGTGCAGACCACGCACTACTCGGGCACGGTGAACGTCGCCGACCTCGCCGGCAAGAGCAGCAATCTCAGCGCCGGCCAGCTCGCCGACCTGAAGAAGCAGCTCAGCCAGGCCGGCGTCACCACGGACACCGTCGACATCTGGATCGACGACCAGAACCTGCTGGTCAAGAAGGTCGAGAAGGCGGACATGGCGACCGGCAGGATGACCAGCACGGCGTACTACACCGACTACGGCGTGAAGGTCTCCGCCGAGGAGCCCCCGGCCGGTGACACCAAGGACTTCAAGGACCTCATGAAGTCCTCCGGGACCGTGGCGGGCGGCGCCGGCACCAGCTCCTGAGCCGCACGACCGCGCCGGCCGCCCGGACTGACGGTCCCCGGTCCGCGCGCGCCGGGCGAACGGGGGCATGCCGGGTCGCCGGGCCGCGTCGCACCGGGCCGGTGCCGGGTCGGGCCGGGTGGACACCGGGCGACCCCGGGTCGCGCAGGGCGGTCCCGCGCCGAGCGGTCCCGTGCCGGGTCCCGGCGGGCCGTGCCGAACGGGGGGAGCGGGTGGATTTGCTTGGCCGCGACCCGTTCGCGTACTCTCTTGCAGAAGCCAAAGACCGCTGGTCGTTGCCGTGCGCTCGCCGAGAGGGTGCGGTGGCCGAAGGATCCGCTGAAAATGCGGGCGACCCGCGCAGGTGTCAGTGGAAGAACTCCCGGAGCAGGTGCGTAGCCGCGCATGCGACCGGTCGAGTCCGCCCCGTGCGCCTGCGCCGGGGCGTTTCGTTTTCCCCAGTCCTCCTTCGGGTCCGCGCGGTCAGAATCACCCGGAAGGAGGCCGAGGCTCTATGGCGAGGCCCGACAAGGCTGCCGCAGTGGCCGAGTTGACGGAGCAGTTCCGCAACTCCAGCGCTGCCGTGCTGACCGAGTACCGCGGTCTCACCGTGGCGCAGCTCAAGACGCTGCGCCGGTCGCTCGGTGAGAACGCCCAGTACGCCGTGGTGAAGAACACGCTGACCAAGATTGCGGCCAACGAGGCCGGGATCACGACGCTGGACGACCTCTTCAACGGTCCGACGGCTGTCGCCTTCGTCACCGGTGACCCGGTGGAGTCGGCGAAGGGTCTCCGTGACTTCGCCAAGGACAACCCGAATCTCGTCATCAAGGGCGGTGTCCTTGACGGCAAGGCGCTGTCCGCCGACGAGATCAAGAAGCTTGCGGACCTCGAGTCCCGCGAGGTTCTGCTCTCCAAGCTGGCGGGTGCCATGAAGGGCAAGCAGTCCCAGACTGCCGCGCTCTTCCAGGCGCTCCCCTCGAAGCTCGTCCGCACCGTGGAAGCGCTTCGTGCCAAGCAGGACGAGCAGGGCGGTGCCGAGTAATTCGGCTCGCTTTCTGACCCCGGCCGCATGAGGCGGCAGAGGTCACAGCGGGCCAACGTACGCCCGCCACTCATGTACATCCGGCACCTGCCGAATTAGTGGAAGGATCGCCCATCATGGCGAAGCTCAGCCAGGAAGACCTGCTCGCGCAGTTCGAGGAGATGACCCTCATCGAGCTCTCCGAGTTCGTGAAGGCCTTCGAGGAGAAGTTCGACGTCACCGCCGCCGCCCCGGTCGCCGTTGCCGCCGCCGGTGCCCCGGGCGCCCCGGCCGCCGAGGCCGCCGAGGAGAAGGACGAGTTCGACGTCGTCCTCACCGCCGCCGGTGACAAGAAGATCCAGGTCATCAAGGTCGTGCGTGAGCTGACCTCCCTGGGCCTGAAGGAGGCCAAGGACCTCGTGGACGGCGCCCCGAAGCCCGTTCTCGAGAAGGTCGCCAAGGACGCCGCCGACAAGGCCGCCGAGGCCCTCAAGGGCGCCGGCGCCTCCGTCGAGGTCAAGTAAGACCTCACGGGTCGGCCACGACCCGCGCGCCGGCCGGAACGGTCCCGTAGGGCTGTAACGGTCACGCACCGAAGAGCGATCATCCATCCGGGTGGTCGCTCTTCGTCGTTTCCGGGGTCCGGCCACGGTTGCCTTGCGCCCGTGATGGTGAGGGGTAAGGTGATCTTCGTCTTGTCCCCGGGTACCCCGGTTCGGGCCAGGGGGGCCTTGACGAACCGCACGCAGCGCGCAATTCTCAGGACGCGTCGTCACAAGGATCCGAATCCGAGGCATGGATCGACGGCGAAGAGGGCAGTATCAACGTGCGTTGAGGGCAGCATGCCGAGGGCGTTGAGAAGAGCGGTGAGCACAGCGAGGGTCTCAGGAAACCCGCACTGGACATCAGTGGGCCAAGTGGCTACACTGACCCTTTGCGCTGCCTGTTAGCTGTCCCCTGCCCGTCACCAGGGGTCTGCCCTCATCCGAGCATCGACGACAAACCTTTCCCGACCTGGTCTTTTGGCCAAACGGGCACAGTCTGTCTCTATGCGCGGGAGAGGGGCCGGTACGCGCGTAGTGAGTCCGAGCCCTCGGAAGGACCCCCTCTTGGCCGCCTCGCGCAACGCCTCGACCGCGAATACGAACAACGGCGCCAGCACCGCCCCGCTGCGCATCTCCTTTGCAAAGATCAAGGAGCCTCTCGAGGTTCCGAACCTGCTCGCGCTGCAGACCGAGAGCTTCGACTGGCTGCTCGGCAACACCGCTTGGCAGAGTCGGGTCGAGGAGGCTCTGGAGAACGGTCAGGACGTCCCCACCAAGTCCGGCCTCGAGGAGATCTTCGAGGAGATCTCCCCGATCGAGGACTTCTCCGGGTCGATGTCGCTGACCTTCCGCGACCACCGCTTCGAGCCGCCGAAGAACTCGATCGACGAGTGCAAGGAGCGCGACTTCACGTACGCCGCGCCCCTCTTCGTGACGGCCGAGTTCACCAACAACGAGACCGGCGAGATCAAGTCCCAGACCGTCTTCATGGGCGACTTCCCGCTCATGACGAACAAGGGCACCTTCGTCATCAACGGCACCGAGCGTGTCGTGGTGTCGCAGCTGGTCCGGTCGCCGGGTGTCTACTTCGACTCCAGCATCGACAAGACGTCCGACAAGGACATCTTCTCGGCCAAGATCATCCCGTCCCGGGGTGCCTGGCTGGAGATGGAGATCGACAAGCGTGACATGGTCGGTGTCCGCATCGACCGCAAGCGCAAGCAGTCCGTCACCGTCCTGCTCAAGGCGCTCGGCTGGACGACCGAGCAGATCCTCGAGGAGTTCGGCGAGTACGAGTCGATGCGCGCCACCCTGGAGAAGGACCACACCCAGGGCCAGGACGACGCGCTGCTCGACATCTACCGCAAGCTGCGCCCGGGCGAGCCCCCCACGCGCGAGGCCGCGCAGACGCTGCTCGAGAACCTCTACTTCAACCCCAAGCGCTACGACCTCGCCAAGGTCGGCCGCTACAAGGTCAACAAGAAGCTGGGTGCGGACGCTCCGCTCGACGCGGGCATCCTGACCGTCGAGGACGTCATCTCGACGATCAAGTACCTGGTGAAGCTGCACGCCGGCGAGACCGAGACGACCGGGGACAGCGGCGAGACGATCGTCGTCGAGACCGACGACATCGACCACTTCGGCAACCGTCGTCTGCGCAGCGTCGGCGAGCTCATCCAGAACCAGGTCCGTACGGGTCTGGCCCGTATGGAGCGCGTGGTGCGCGAGCGCATGACCACGCAGGACGTCGAGGCGATCACGCCGCAGACCCTGATCAACATCCGGCCGGTCGTCGCCTCCATCAAGGAGTTCTTCGGCACCAGCCAGCTGTCCCAGTTCATGGACCAGAACAACCCGCTGTCCGGGCTGACGCACAAGCGTCGTCTGTCCGCGCTCGGCCCGGGTGGTCTCTCCCGTGAGCGGGCCGGCTTCGAGGTCCGTGACGTGCACCCCTCGCACTACGGCCGCATGTGCCCGATCGAGACGCCGGAAGGCCCGAACATCGGTCTGATCGGTTCGCTCGCCTCGTACGGCCGGGTCAACGCGTTCGGTTTCGTCGAGACCCCGTACCGCAAGGTCGTGGACGGCCAGGTCACCGACGAGGTGGACTACCTGACCGCCGACGAAGAGGACCGGTTCGTCATCGCGCAGGCCAACGCCACGCTGGGCGACGACCTCCGCTTCGCCGAGGCCCGGGTGCTGGTCCGCCGCCGTGGCGGCGAGGTCGACTACGTCGGCCCCGAGGACGTGGACTACATGGACGTCTCGCCGCGCCAGATGGTGTCGGTCGCGACCGCCATGATCCCCTTCCTCGAGCACGACGACGCCAACCGTGCCCTCATGGGCGCGAACATGATGCGCCAGGCCGTGCCGCTCATCAAGTCCGAGGCGCCGCTCGTCGGCACCGGCATGGAGTACCGCTCCGCGGTCGACGCCGGCGACGTGGTCAAGGCCGAGAAGGCCGGTGTGGTCCAGGAGGTCTCCGCGGACTACATCACCACCGCCAACGACGACGGCACGTACATCACGTACCGCCTGGCCAAGTTCGCCCGCTCCAACCAGGGCACCTCGGTCAACCAGAAGGTCATCGTCAACGAGGGCGACCGGATCATCGAGGGCCAGGTCCTCGCCGACGGTCCGGCCACCCAGAACGGCGAGATGGCGCTCGGCAAGAACCTGCTCGTGGCGTTCATGCCGTGGGAGGGTCACAACTACGAGGACGCGATCATCCTGTCGCAGCGCCTCGTGCAGGACGACGTCCTCTCCTCGATCCACATCGAGGAGCACGAGGTCGACGCCCGTGACACCAAGCTCGGCCCCGAGGAGATCACCCGGGACATCCCGAACGTCTCCGAGGAGGTCCTGGCCGACCTCGACGAGCGCGGCATCATCCGCATCGGTGCCGAGGTCATCGCCGGTGACATCCTCGTCGGCAAGGTGACCCCGAAGGGTGAGACCGAGCTGACCCCCGAGGAGCGCCTGCTGCGGGCGATCTTCGGTGAGAAGGCCCGTGAGGTCCGTGACACCTCGCTGAAGGTGCCGCACGGCGAGACCGGCAAGGTCATCGGCGTGCGCGTCTTCGACCGCGAGGAGGGTGACGAGCTTCCCCCCGGTGTGAACCAGCTCGTGCGCGTGTACGTGGCGCAGAAGCGCAAGATCACCGACGGTGACAAGCTCGCCGGCCGCCACGGCAACAAGGGTGTCATCTCCAAGATCCTGCCCATCGAGGACATGCCGTTCCTCGAGGACGGGACCCCGGTCGACATCATCCTCAACCCGCTCGGCGTCCCGTCCCGGATGAACCCGGGACAGGTCCTGGAGATCCACCTCGGCTGGCTCGCCAGCCGCGGCTGGGACGTCTCCGGCCTCGCCGACGAGTGGGCGCAGCGCCTCCAGGCCATCGGCGCCGACAGTGTCCAGCCGGGCACCAACGTCGCCACCCCGGTCTTCGACGGCGCCCGTGAGGACGAGCTCGCCGGTCTGCTCGAGCACACGATCCCGAACCGCGACGGCGAGCGCATGGTGCTCCCGACCGGTAAGGCACCGCTGTTCGACGGCCGCTCGGGTGAGCCGTTCCCGGAGCCGATCTCGGTCGGCTACATGTACATCCTGAAGCTGCACCACCTGGTCGACGACAAGCTGCACGCCCGCTCCACCGGCCCGTACTCGATGATCACCCAGCAGCCGCTGGGTGGTAAGGCCCAGTTCGGTGGCCAGCGGTTCGGCGAGATGGAGGTGTGGGCACTCGAGGCCTACGGTGCCGCCTACGCGCTCCAGGAGCTCCTGACCATCAAGTCCGACGACGTCACCGGCCGCGTGAAGGTCTACGAGGCCATCGTCAAGGGCGAGAACATCCCCGAGCCCGGCATCCCCGAGTCCTTCAAGGTGCTCATCAAGGAGATGCAGTCGCTCTGCCTGAACGTGGAGGTGCTGTCCAGCGACGGTATGTCCATCGAGATGCGTGACACCGACGAGGACGTCTTCCGCGCTGCGGAGGAGCTCGGCATCGACCTGTCCCGGCGCGAGCCGAGCAGCGTCGAAGAGGTCTGACGGGAGCCGGCGGGGCCCTGACCCACCAGGGCCCCGCCGACCCCCAGGCCCCCGTTTCAGACCACAGACTCACGACCCTGAGAGGGATTGACGCATAGTGCTCGACGTCAACTTCTTCGACGAGCTCCGGATCGGCCTGGCCACCGCTGACGACATCCGTCAGTGGAGCCACGGCGAGGTCAAGAAGCCCGAGACCATCAACTACCGCACCCTCAAGCCCGAGAAGGACGGACTCTTCTGCGAGAAGATCTTCGGTCCGACCCGGGACTGGGAGTGCTACTGCGGCAAGTACAAGCGCGTCCGCTTCAAGGGCATCATCTGTGAGCGCTGTGGCGTCGAGGTCACCCGCGCCAAGGTGCGCCGCGAGCGGATGGGCCACATCGAGCTGGCCGCGCCCGTCACGCACATCTGGTACTTCAAGGGTGTCCCGAGCCGGCTGGGCTACCTGCTCGACCTGGCTCCCAAGGACCTCGAGAAGGTCATCTACTTCGCCGCGTACATGATCACGTACGTCGACGAGGAGCGCCGTACCCGCGACCTGCCCTCCCTGGAGGCGCACGTCTCCGTCGAGCGCCAGCAGATCGAGAACCGCCGCGACGCCGACCTGGAGGCCCGCGCCAAGAAGCTCGAGTCCGACCTGGCCGAGCTCGAGGCCGAGGGTGCCAAGGCCGACGTGCGCCGCAAGGTGCGCGAGGGTGCCGAGCGCGAGATGAAGCAGCTGCGCGACCGCGCGCAGCGCGAGATCGACCGCCTCGACGAGGTGTGGACCCGGTTCAAGAACCTCAAGGTCCAGGACCTCGAGGGCGACGAGCTGCTCTACCGCGAGCTGCGTGACCGCTTCGGCACGTACTTCGACGGCTCGATGGGTGCCGCGGCGCTGCAGAAGCGCCTGGAGTCCTTCGACCTCGACGAGGAAGCCGAGCGGCTCCGCGAGATCATCCGTACCGGCAAGGGCCAGAAGAAGACCCGTGCGCTCAAGCGGCTGAAGGTCGTCTCCGCGTTCCTGCAGACGTCCAACAGCCCCAAGGGCATGGTGCTCGACTGCGTGCCGGTCATCCCGCCGGACCTGCGTCCGATGGTGCAGCTGGACGGTGGCCGCTTCGCGACCTCCGACCTGAACGACCTGTACCGCCGTGTCATCAACCGCAACAACCGCCTGAAGCGGCTTCTCGACCTCGGCGCGCCCGAGATCATCGTGAACAACGAGAAGCGCATGCTCCAGGAGGCCGTCGACGCGCTCTTCGACAACGGCCGCCGCGGCCGCCCGGTCACGGGCCCCGGCAACCGTCCGCTGAAGTCCCTCAGCGACATGCTGAAGGGCAAGCAGGGCCGTTTCCGTCAGAACCTGCTCGGCAAGCGAGTCGACTACTCGGCGCGTTCCGTGATCGTCGTCGGCCCGCAGCTGAAGCTGCACCAGTGCGGTCTGCCCAAGGCCATGGCGCTGGAGCTCTTCAAGCCGTTCGTGATGAAGCGCCTGGTCGACCTGAACCACGCGCAGAACATCAAGAGCGCCAAGCGCATGGTGGAGCGCGGCCGTACGGTCGTGTACGACGTCCTCGAAGAGGTCATCGCCGAGCACCCGGTTCTGCTGAACCGTGCTCCCACCCTGCACCGCCTCGGCATCCAGGCCTTCGAGCCGCAGCTGGTCGAGGGCAAGGCCATCCAGATCCACCCGCTCGTCTGCACCGCGTTCAACGCGGACTTCGACGGTGACCAGATGGCCGTGCACCTGCCGCTGTCCGCGGAGGCGCAGGCCGAGGCCCGCATCCTGATGCTGTCCTCGAACAACATCCTCAAGCCGGCCGACGGCCGTCCGGTGACGATGCCGACCCAGGACATGGTGCTCGGTACGTTCTTCCTCACCACGGACGCCGAGGGCCGCGACGTCAAGGGCGAGGACCGCTCCTTCGCGTCCGTCGCCGAGGCGATCATGGCCTTCGACGCCGGCGAGCTCTCGCTCCAGGCGCCGGTCGACATCCGCTTCCCGGTGGGCACCATCCCGCCGCGCGGCTGGACCCCGCCGGTGCGCGAGGAGGGCGAGCCCGAGTGGCAGCAGGGTGACAGCTTCCGGCTGAAGACCACGCTGGGCCGCGCGCTCTTCAACGAGCTGCTGCCCGAGGACTACCCGTTCGTCGACTACGAGGTCGGCAAGAAGCAGCTCTCCGAGATCGTCAACGACCTCGCCGAGCGCTACCCGAAGGTCATCGTGGCGGCGACGCTCGACAACCTGAAGGCGGCCGGCTTCTACTGGGCCACCCGTTCCGGCGTCACCGTCGCCATCTCCGACGTCGTCGTCCCCGAGGCGAAGAAGGAGATCGTCCGCGGGTACGAGGCGCAGGACGAGAAGGTCCAGAAGCAGTACGAGCGCGGTCTGATCACCAAGGACGAGCGCACGCAGGAGCTCATCGCGATCTGGACCAAGGCGACCAACGAGGTCGCCGAGGCGATGAACGAGAACTTCCCGAAGACCAACCCGATCTTCATGATGGTGAACTCGGGTGCACGAGGCAACATGATGCAGATGCGTCAGATCGCCGGTATGCGTGGTCTGGTGTCGAACGCGAAGAACGAGACGATCCCGCGGCCCATCAAGGCCTCGTTCCGTGAGGGTCTGTCCGTGCTGGAGTACTTCATCTCCACGCACGGTGCCCGTAAGGGTCTGGCGGACACCGCCCTGCGTACCGCCGACTCGGGTTACCTCACCCGTCGTCTGGTCGACGTCTCGCAGGACGTCATCATCCGCGAGGAGGACTGCGGCACCGAGCGCGGCCTCAAGCTGCACATCGCGGAGCGCGGCGCGGACGGCGTGCTGCGCAAGGCGGAGAACGTCGAGACGTCCGTGTACGCGCGCTGCCTCGCCGAGGACATCGTGGTCGACGGTCAGGTCCTGGCCCCGGCCGGCACCGACCTCGGTGACGTCCTCATCGAGGAGCTCGTGGCCCGTGGCGTCGAGGAGGTCAAGACCCGCTCGGTCCTGACCTGCGAGTCCGCCGTCGGCACCTGCGCGATGTGCTACGGCCGTTCGCTGGCCACCGGCAAGCTGGTCGACATCGGTGAGGCGGTCGGCATCATCGCCGCCCAGTCCATCGGTGAGCCCGGTACCCAGCTGACGATGCGTACCTTCCACACCGGTGGTGTGGCCGGTGACGACATCACCCAGGGTCTGCCGCGTGTCGTCGAGCTCTTCGAGGCCCGTACCCCGAAGGGTGTCGCCCCGATCTCCGAGGCCTCCGGCCGCGTGCGGATCGAGGAGACCGAGAAGACCAAGAAGATCGTCATCACGCCGGACGACGGCAGCGACGAGACGGCCTACCCGATCTCGAAGCGCGCCCGTCTCCTGGTCAGCGAGGGCGAGCACGTCGAGGTGGGCCAGAAGCTCACGGTGGGTGCCACCAACCCGCACGACGTGCTGCGCATCCTGGGCCAGCGTGCCGTCCAGGTTCACCTGGTCGGCGAGGTCCAGAAGGTGTACAACTCGCAGGGTGTGTCGATCCACGACAAGCACATCGAGATCATCATCCGGCAGATGCTGCGCCGTGTGACGATCATCGAGTCCGGCGACGCCGAGCTGCTGCCCGGCGAGCTGGTCGAGCGCTCGAAGTTCGAGCACGAGAACCGTCGTGTGGTCCAGGAGGGCGGTCACCCGGCCTCCGGTCGTCCGCAGCTCATGGGTATCACCAAGGCCTCGCTGGCGACCGAGTCCTGGCTGTCGGCGGCGTCCTTCCAGGAGACGACCAGGGTCCTCACGGACGCGGCGATCAACGCCAAGTCCGACTCCCTGATCGGCCTCAAGGAGAACGTCATCATCGGTAAGCTCATCCCGGCCGGTACGGGCCTGTCCCGCTACCGCAACATCCGGGTCGAGCCGACCGAGGAGGCCAAGGCCGCGATGTACTCGGCCGTCGGCTACGACGACATCGACTACTCGCCGTTCGGCACGGGCTCCGGCCAGGCCGTTCCGCTGGAGGACTACGACTACGGTCCGTACAACCAGTAAGCGAGCAGCATGAAGGGCGGTCATCCCGTTGCGGGGTGGCCGCCCTTCGGCGTGCGTGGCTTCGGTGTGCGTGACTCCGGTGTGCGCGGGGGTGTCAGCCGTACTGCTGGAGGTACGGCTGGAGGTGGTGCAGTCGCGTGTGGTGGTCCGGGTGCGAGGACAGCAGCTTGGCCAGGGAGCTCTCCTCGACGGGGACGCCGCCGTTGAGCGCGGTGACCCGGGCCTTCTCCTGCTCCTCCTGCTGGTGGAGCTTGTGCAGTACGCCGACCAGCATGGGCGCGAAGCCGAGCGCGGCCGCGTGCTCGTCGGCGCGCAACTCGGAGCGGCGGCCGACGGCGGCGAGGGCGTACGGCACGCCGAGGATCAGCAGCGGGAGGCCGTAGAGCGTGCTGATGGTCGCCATGGCGAGGCCGCCGACGCCCAGGAGGACGAAGGCGACACCGAAGCAGCCGAAGGCCTTGGAGACGTGGAAGGCGATGGTGGACACGGCCTTCAGGACCCGCCAGGCCATGCGGCCGGGCAGCGCGTACCAGTAGCCGAGCAGCCCGGCCCAGGCGTGGCCGCCGACGTGGTGGCCGAGCTCGTGCGCCAGGACGGCGGCGAGTTCGCCGTTGGGGAGGTTGTTCACGGCGAACCGGGTGACGCCGACGATGTGGCCGGCCGCGGCGACCGCGTTCAGGGCGTCGCTGTCCTCGACCCAGAGCTCGTACGTGCGGCCCTCGACGCCGGCGCGAGCCGTGACTTCCCGCCAGACCGGTTCGAGTTTGGCTCGTTCTTGTGGAGTGGGGTAGCGCAAACGGAGCAGACGGCGCGCGAGTGCGCTTTCCGTGGGGCGGTGGAAGACGAGCGCGCCGCTGGCGATCCAGAGCAGGACGACCAGGAACGCGAGCTTGCCGAAGAAGGCGGAGAACAGGCCGACGACGCAGAGGCTGCACAGGAAGTTCGGCAGATTGAGCAGCAGGGCACCGACCGCCGTGGCGTCCGTGCGGCGCTGCTGGCTGGAGATGTGGACCCGGCGGGCGTCGGTGCTGATGTGGTGCGGGTGGGAAGGGTCCTCCGAGGCCGGCGGGGCAGGCGGCGGTGGCGTCGGCGGGGCGACGGGGGGCGTGAACGGGTACTGCGGGGGCTGCGGGTACGCGGCGGCTTGCGGGTACTGGGGCGGTATGGGGGCGCCGGGCGCCGCCTGCGGGTACTGCGGGGCCGCCTGCGGGTACTGGGGCGCCGCCTGCGGGTACTGCGGGGCGGCGGCTTGCGGGAAGGGGGGCGCGGCCTGCGGGTACTGCGGCGGGGACGGGTGTCCCGGGTACTCCGACGGGGACGGCGGCGGCTGGGTCATGGTCGTTCCTTACGTTCGTGCTTCTCGAGCGGTGTGCGGTGTGCGGTGTGCGATGTGCGCGGGTCAGCCGATCAGCAGGGAGGCGGGCAGCAGGACCGTGCCGGTGCAGAAGGCGATCAGGCCGGTACGGATCCACTGGTGCTTGCGCGCGGCGATGTGGCTCATCTCGGCGAGGGCGGCCGTCAGCCCGGTCGTCGGGTCGCGCCGGGTGTCCGCGAGCGCGGCCTCCAGCAGGTCCATCCGGACGGCCTGCCGGATGTCGCCGAAGTACGACAGGGGCCGGCCCGGCTCCCACGTCCCGGGGTGGAAGCGGGGCAGGACGGCGAGCAGCAGGGCGAAGAGCGACAGGCCGAGCGCCAGGGTGCCGGTCCACCACAGCGCCGTGGCCGGGCTCGACAGCTCCGAGGGCGTCCAGTCCCGTCCGGCCAGCAGGCCGCTGAACACGCCCGCGGTCATGCCCAGCGCCGCGACCAGCACAGACGCCTTGCTGTCCGCCCGGGCCACCTCGTTGCGCAACTCGGTCAGCAGCCGCTCGCACAAGGGGACGAGATCGGCCGGGGAGGGGGGACCGGACGGCGGCACGGTCGGCGTGGGGCCGGGGGCGGGGCCGGTCATGAGCCGCCGCCCTCCGCGGCCCGGTCGGGCCGGGTCGGAGCGCTCCCGTATCCGGGCGGCGGCTGCCAGGCGGCCGACTCGGGCGGGGGAGCGGGCACGGCGGCCGGGGCGGCCATGGGGGTGACGACCGTGGGGGGCTGAGGATCCGGTGACGGCGCGGTGGGGGGCTGAGGATCCGGTGACGGCCTGGCCGGTGGTGCGGCGGGCGCGGCCGGTGGTGCGACGGGCGGTGCGATCGGCGAGGACGGAGGAGACGGGGCCGCGGCCGGGGGCGGGGGCACGGGGGAGGTGCCCGGACCGGGCATCCCGTACGGGCCCGGGACGGTCGGCATGGCGGGAGCGCCGTAGGGGCCGGTGACGGGCGGCATGACGGGTGGCGCGGCGGGCATCCCGTACGGCCCCGGGACGGCCGGCGCGGCGGGCATCCCGTACGGGCCCGGGAAGCCGGCCGCGTCGGGCGTCCCCGGCGCCGCGTGCTGCTGCCCCGTCTCCTCGGGGGCCCCGGGGTGGACCGGACCCTCGCCCGGCGCCAGCGGCGGAGCCGTCTGCGGCACCCCCGGCAGGCGCTGGTTGAGGATGTCGTTGACCGTCCGCAGGGCCAGCTGCTTGGGCCCCTCCAGCTCCCAGTTCTCCGCCGCGTCACCGTTCAGCAGCTGCTTCACCAGCTCCATCTGCGCCTGGATCATGCGGAGCTGGTCCTCACGCATGCTGTTCATGACGAGCCGGGAGTCCTCGGGGTGCTGGGCCAGGTGCAACGCCCAGGCGTGCACACCGCCCTGCTGGAGGTGGTACTGGTAGAAGTTGATCTTCTCGGCCTCCAGACGCTGGAGCTCGAACTGCTGCTGTCCCGCCAGCAGCGCCTGCTGGTGCTGCCATTGCTGCTGCTGGAGGAGGTAGGCCTGCTGCTGGTGGCCGTAGGCCATGGCCCGCTCGATCTGCAGCGCGTCCTGCTGCCGGCCCCGCAGGTCGACCGCCACGTCGATGTCCATGCCCCGCCGGGCCGCGAGGATCTGCTCCTCGGCGGAGTGCCCGATGGCCTGTTTGCGCAGCTCGTGTTCGATGTTGGCCTGGTCCCGGCGGACCCGCAGCGTCCAGGTGACCTGGAGACCGGCGGTGGCGCCGAGCGGGCCCAGCAGCCGCATCCGCTCCAGCAGTTCGGCCTCCGCCGCCGCGCTGTCGGTCACGGCGAACCGTCGGGTCACCGGTCGCGCCGTCTGCTGGAGTTCGCCCAGCAGCAGCGCGGGCACGTCCCGGTGCCCGGTGGCCACGAACCGGGCCGGGTCCAGCACCTGCCAGTCCAGGTCGACCGCGGCCGTGAACTCGAGCGCGTCGTTGTCGCTGGGCAGCAGCAGGTCGGAGGTGTGCCGGTGCACACCCATGTCGACCTCGTACACGGCCGTGTAGTGGTTCGCCACGATCTCGGGCCGTGTCGGCCGCTGCGGCGGCAGGTACGCCTTGTACTGGCCCTGGGCGGTGGAGAAGACCAGGGCGTTGTCGATACGGACGTACGACTTGAGGTTGAAGTCGAAGCGGGACAGCTGGCGCACGGTCAGCACCGGGTCGACCAGGTGCGAGTGCCGGTCGGCCTGCTGCTGCCACTCGGGCTGGCGGAAGGTGGGCATGGGCGGATCTCCTGGTGCGGCCCGCGGCCGGGCGCGGGCGTGGTGGCGAGGTGGGTCAGCGGGTGGGAAGCGTGGTGAGCAGGCGGGCCGCCACCGAGGGCGGGGGTTTGCCGTCCTCGCCGGGCATGGTGCGCAGCAGATGGCTCAGCCGCTGGTGCTCGGCGGGCGTGGTGACGAGCGTGGGCAGCAGGGCGGCCAGCGCCCACTCGGCGGCGGTGGAGCGGTCGGCGATCAGCACCCACTCGCGCAGCACGTCGAGCGCCGGCCGGGTGGAGCCCGGGTCGGCCAGCGCGCCGCGCCACAGGTACGGGAGGTCCCGCGCCGGGGTGTCCCCGGCGGTCGCCGCGCGGGCGTACCAGGCGAGGACCAGCGGGGTGCCGTAGCGTTCGTCGTCCTCCTTGCGGCGGCAGGCGCCGACGAAACCGGCGAGGGTGAGGTCGCGCACCGCACGGTCGTCGTCGAGGTGGCCGCGCAGTTCGGTGAGGACGCGCTCGCTCGCCGGGGACAGCAGCAACAGCTCCACTGCCTCGGCCAGTTCCCGGGCCATCGCATCGTCGAGGTCACCGGGGCCGTCCTCGTACAGCCGCCGTACCGCGCCGCGCAGCGCCGCCAGCGCCTGTTCCGGACGCTCCGGGCCGATGAGCCCGTACGACCGCACCGCCACCCAGCGCAGCCGCGCGTCGTCGCCCTCGCACCAGGCGTCGAGGATGCGCGGGATGTTGGGTGTGTCGATGAGGTGGGCGAGGGTGAGCGCGTTGACCGCGACGAGCCGCTGCCGGAACCTTTTGGAGGTCGCCCACGCTTCGATGACCAGGGCCATCGCCGAGGGCAGGTCGGTGCGGGCGAGGACGGCGACGGTGGAGGCGGCGCGGGTGCGCACCAGCGGGCGGCCGTCGTCGGCGAGCCGGCGCAGCCAGTGGATGAGGGCGGGCCGGGCGGAGGGGTGGCCGGTCCACACCTCGCGCAGCAGGACGAGGGAGGCCCGTTCGTCGCGGAACGCGGCCTTCTGCTGGGTCACCGGACCCCACTCGGTGTGTTCGTCCTCCTCGTACGTGCGTGCGCGGGCGAGTTGCAGCCGCTTGCCGACGTGCGTGCCGAAGACGGGGACCTCCGGGACCCGGGACGGGTTCTCGGTCTCCTGGAGGAAGCGGTAGAGCAGGTCGCTCAGTTCGGCGGTGAGCGCGTAGGGACCGCCGTCGAAGGCGGCCAGGGCGACGAGGAACGCCTTGTCCCGCAGGTGGACCGCGCTCTCGTCCTCCTCGAACCACTCCTGGACCTGGTTCTCCAGCGAGACCAGCGAGAAGTCGGCGACGGCCCGTTCGGACTTCTCCCCGGCCGCGTACTGGGCGAGGACCTGGGCGAAGGCGGTGACCTCGCGCAGCTGGTGTCCGCGCTCCAGGAACTCGGTCACGGCCGTCAGCCCGAGCAGCTTCTCGGCGGTCACCTCGTCGGTCCGGGTGCGCAGGTGCGCGGCGAGGACCTCGCCGGTGGCGGGCGGCCGCCACTCGACGGCCGTCACGTCCTCCAGTACGGCGCTCGGGCCGAGGGTGACGACCAGGTAGGCGTCCCGCTCGGCGAGGCGGTCCCGGGCGGCGAGCAGGTGCGGCTCGCGCAGCGGGCGGTCGCGGCGGGTGGCGAGGTCGCACAGGACGTAGCCGCGGGCCGGTTCCTCCGCGGTGAACCGTTCGGCGAGGGCGCTCGGGTCGGTGTCGCGGACCAGGGTGCGCACCGGGGACGCGCCCAGGCGGTGCAGCAGCATCAGGGCGGCGGTGCGGCGGCCGGTGAACCGGGCGCCGGACAGGACCAGCACACGGTCGCGGCGCAGCCGTTCGAGGAGGCCGGCCATGGCCTCCGCGTCGGCGACGAAGGTCCGCGCCAGGCGTTCCAGGGTGACCCGCGGCACCTCGCCGGACGCGGCGGCGGGCGCGGAGGGGCCGGGTATCGCGAAGTGGTACTCCGTCTTGCTGCCCATGATGACGTCGCCGGTGACCCGGCCGCCGCTCACGGCGTGCTGGTCACCGCCCGCCAGACCGCCGCCGAAGCGGGACCGGTCGCCGACTTTCATCGTGCGCGGGCTGTGGTCGATCAGGTCACGCCGGGCGGCCCAGGCGTCCTGCGGCTGGTCACGCTCCTCGTCGGCCTCGGCGGGGCGCGGCCGCTCCTCCTCGGGGGCGGGCGACTCACCGGTCTCGGGAGCGGCCGCGCCGGGAGCCGGGCCGGCCGGTCTGCCGCTCTCCGGCTGCTCGGGGCCGTTCAAGCGCTCTCACCCCGCTCGCGGCCGCCCAGGCTGACGTCGCCGGTGACGCTGCCGCCGCTGACGCCGTGCTGGTCGCCCGCGACCAGGCTGCCGCCGAAGGAGGGCGCGCCGCCGGTGAAGTGGAAGACGGCACCCGGCGCCGGGGCTCCCCGGTGTCCTTCCGGCGCCGGGCGGTCCTCGGGGGGCCCGCCCTGCAGGGGCACCCGCGGCGCCGGGCGGTCCCCCGATCCGCCCGGCGCCTCCCCCTCCCCCGTACCACGGTGGTCCGTCAGGTCCGTCACGTTCGTCGTGTGCTCAGTGTTCGACTTGTGCTCAGTGTTCGACCTGTCAGCGTTCGCAGTGTGCTCAGCGTCCGCAGTGTGCGGCGTGCCGGCCGGGTCCCCGGCCTTTCGGCCGGCGCCCGGGACCGGGCCGTGCAACCAGGCCGTCAACGGGCCGTTCTTGCTGGTCACGATCACCTCGTGGAAGTCGGCGGCCGGGATGCCGGGGTGGTCGTGGCGGACGACGCCCTCGTACAGCGCGTTCGAGACGCACAGGGCGAAGTCGCCGGCGCGCTCGCGCAGGGCGGCGCGCAGCACGTCGGCGTCCAGAAGGCGGCAGGCGTGGTTGAGGTCGGAGCCGACCCAGCCGTCGTGTGCGTCGACGGCCACCCAGCCGGTGCCCAGGACGCCGCGCAGCCGGATCTGCGCGGAGCGGGACGCCATGCGGTTGACCGTCCGCAGCTGGGCCGGCACCTCGGTGAGCAGGGCCCGCAGCAGTGCGGTCACCGGGGCGCCCGCGTCGATCAGCTCCATCACCGAGTCGCCGCGGTCGGCCCGCAGCCGCCGGGTCTCGTCGATGCCCGCGCTCTGCAGCGTGCGGTCGGTGATGTCGTAGAGCATCCGCCGCAGATAAGCCTGCTCCACGTCGTCCCGGTCACTGAACCTCTCGATGTCCAGCAGCAGGATCGTCCGGATCACGGGGTCGGTCATCGTCGCCTCTCGAGGGTCGGCCGGGCAGGGCAGAAGCCTGCTGGCCGAAGGGAGACCCCCGTGAGGGCGGATGACCCACTCGGAGTGTGACGGGGTACACAGAAGGCGTTACCGGGGCGGGTGTGGCTGCTGTGACCGATGTGACGGACGTGACTCCGCGACCGGCGCGTCAGGGTTCCCTGGGACCCGGTGGTGACGGGATGCCCGCCGCCGGGTCCGTCGCCGCGATGCGGCGCAGGATGTCGGGGCGCATGATCAGCATCGTGCGGCGGCCCGTGGCGACGGCGTCCTTGTCGCGCAGTTCCTTCAGCAGGCGCTGCACCATCTCCCGGGAGGCGCCCACCGAACCGGCGAGTTCCTGCTTGCTCAGCGGTACGGCCAGCTCGATGCCCGCCGACGTCCGGCGGCCGTGGGTGCGGGCCAGGTCGAGGAGCAGGATCGCGAACCGCTCCCGCACGCTCAGCGACGCGAACTCCAGCCGGCGCCGGTCGGCCGCGCGGGTGCGGTCCGCGGTGAGGCCGAGCAGCGCGAAGGAGACGGCGGGGGAGTGGCCCAGGAACTCCCGGAAGCGTTCGCGGTCCACCGCCACCGCCCGCACCCGCTCCAGCGCGGTGACCGTGGCCGACCGGGACCGCCCGGTCAGCGCGGCCGACTCGCCGACGATGTCACCGGGACCGCGCAGGGCCAGCAGGGCTTCGTAGCCGTTGGCCGCCGACGCGGTCACCTTCGTCCAGCCGGTGACCAGGAACAGCACGTGCGATGACGGCTCGTGCTGCCGGATCAGGACGGTGCGGGGAGTGAAGTCCATGGTGTGGCCGAGGCCGAGCAGGCCCGAGCGGTCCTCGCTCTCCAGCCGGGCGAGGAACGGCACGCGGTCGTCCAGACCTCCGTCGTCCGGTGAGTACGCCGGCGTCCACGTCGTCATGTTCGGCCCCCCGAATACCCGCAGTGGACGGATCAACGTACAGAAAGCGTGCGGACGCGGAGCGTGGAAGAGCGCGAACCGGCCATTGACCGAAGATCATTCCCGCGGTGCGGACAATCCGGGTGAATCGTGGCAGGGTGGACGGGAAACCGGGCGTGTCGAGGCGCACTCCATTTGTTTTGACCGAAGTCCGTGCGGTAGGTACGCTCAGACCTTGTGCCTGGGGTGTGCCCTGGCTCTCGTGCGTGCCTTCACACCGCATAGCGAGCCGTCATCGGCCACCGTAATCTGCGCCCTTTTCGCCTCGCGGCGGGAGTCTGCCGGATTCGACACACCCGACCGCGTGGGTCGGCGAAGTTCCAGGTTAGCTTTACCTATCGGCACACAGAAACCGGAGAAGTAGTGCCTACGATCCAGCAGCTGGTCCGCAAGGGCCGGCAGGACAAGGTCGAGAAGAACAAGACGCCCGCACTCGAGGGTTCCCCTCAGCGTCGTGGCGTCTGCACGCGCGTGTTCACGACCACCCCGAAGAAGCCGAACTCGGCCCTGCGTAAGGTCGCGCGTGTGCGTCTGACCAGCGGGATCGAGGTCACCGCTTACATTCCGGGTGAGGGACACAACCTGCAGGAGCACTCCATCGTGCTCGTGCGCGGCGGCCGTGTGAAGGACCTGCCCGGTGTTCGCTACAAGATCATCCGCGGTTCGCTCGACACCCAGGGTGTCAAGAACCGCAAGCAGGCCCGCAGCCGCTACGGCGCCAAGAAGGAGAAGTAAGAATGCCTCGTAAGGGCCCCGCCCCGAAGCGCCCGGTCATCATCGACCCGGTCTACGGTTCTCCTCTGGTGACCTCCCTCATCAACAAGGTGCTGCTGAACGGCAAGCGCTCCACCGCAGAGCGCATCGTGTACGGCGCCATGGAGGGCCTGCGCGAGAAGACCAGCAACGACCCGGTCATCACGCTGAAGCGCGCGCTGGAGAACATCAAGCCGACCCTCGAGGTCAAGTCCCGCCGTGTCGGTGGTGCGACGTACCAGGTTCCGATCGAGGTCAAGCCCGGTCGCGCCAACACGCTCGCGCTGCGCTGGCTCGTCGGTTACTCCCGCGCCCGTCGCGAGAAGACCATGACCGAGCGTCTGCTCAACGAGCTTCTCGACGCCTCCAACGGCCTCGGTGCCGCTGTGAAGAAGCGCGAGGACACCCACAAGATGGCCGAGTCCAACAAGGCCTTCGCGCACTACCGCTGGTAGTCGCTCCCCACATCGAGACCGAGAGAAGACCGAAGCCTCATGGCTACCACTTCACTTGACCTGGCCAAGGTGCGCAACATCGGCATCATGGCCCACATCGACGCGGGCAAGACGACCACCACCGAGCGGATCCTGTTCTACACCGGTGTGTCTTACAAGATCGGTGAGGTCCACGACGGCGCTGCCACCATGGACTGGATGGAGCAGGAGCAGGAGCGTGGCATCACGATCACCTCTGCTGCCACCACCTGTCACTGGCCGCTGGAAGACGTCGACCACACCATCAACATCATCGACACCCCGGGCCACGTCGACTTCACCGTCGAGGTGGAGCGCTCCCTGCGCGTGCTCGACGGTGCCGTGACGGTGTTCGACGGCGTCGCCGGCGTGGAGCCCCAGTCCGAGACCGTGTGGCGTCAGGCGGACCGCTACGGCGTTCCGCGTATCTGCTTCGTCAACAAGCTCGACCGCACCGGTGCGGAGTTCCACCGCTGCGTCGACATGATCAGCGACCGCCTGGGCGCGCAGCCGATCGTCATGCAGCTGCCGATCGGTGCCGAGGCCGACTTCAAGGGCGTCGTGGACCTGGTCCGCATGAAGGCGCTCGTGTGGTCCGCCGAGGCCACCAAGGGCGAGATGTACGACGTCGTCGACATCCCGGACACGCACACCGAGGCTGCCGAGGAGTACCGCGGCAAGCTGCTGGAGGCCGTGGCCGAGAACGACGAAGAGCTGATGGAGCTGTACCTGGAGGGCGAGGAGCCCACCGAGGAGCAGCTGTACGCCGCGATCCGTCGTATCACCATCGCGTCCGGCAAGGGCACCGGCACCACCGTGACCCCGGTGTTCTGCGGCACCGCGTTCAAGAACAAGGGCGTCCAGCCCCTGCTCGACGCGGTCGTGCGCTACCTGCCGTCCCCGGTCGACATCGAGGCCATCGAGGGCCACGACGTCAAGGACCCCGAGGTCGTCGTCAAGCGCAAGCCGTCCGACGACGAGCCCCTCTCGGCGCTGGCGTTCAAGATCATGAGCGACCCGCACCTCGGCAAGCTCACCTTCGTCCGGGTCTACTCGGGCCGCCTGGAGTCCGGCACCTCGGTGCTCAACTCCGTCAAGGGCAAGAAGGAGCGCATCGGCAAGATCTACCGCATGCACGCCAACAAGCGTGAGGAGATCGAGTCGGTGGGTGCCGGTGACATCGTCGCCGTCATGGGCCTGAAGCAGACCACCACCGGTGAGACGCTGTCCGACGACAAGAACCCGGTGATCCTGGAGTCCATGGACTTCCCGGCGCCGGTCATCCAGGTCGCCATCGAGCCCAAGTCGAAGGGCGACCAGGAGAAGCTGGGCGTCGCGATCCAGCGCCTGGCCGAGGAGGACCCGTCCTTCCAGGTCCACTCGGACGAGGAGACCGGCCAGACCATCATCGGCGGCATGGGCGAGCTGCACCTCGAGGTGCTGGTCGACCGTATGCGCCGTGAGTTCAAGGTCGAGGCCAACGTCGGCAAGCCGCAGGTCGCCTACCGCGAGACGATCCGCAAGGCCGTCGAGCGCGTCGACTACACGCACAAGAAGCAGACCGGTGGTACCGGCCAGTTCGCGAAGGTGCAGATCGGCATCGAGCCGCTCGAGGGCGGCGACACGTCGTACGAGTTCGTGAACAAGGTGACCGGTGGTCGCATCCCGAAGGAGTACATCCCTTCGGTCGACGCCGGTGCGCAGGAGGCCATGCAGTTCGGCATCCTCGCCGGTTACGAGATGACCGGTGTCCGCGTGATCCTGCACGACGGCGCCTACCACGAGGTCGACTCCTCCGAGCTCGCCTTCAAGATCGCCGGTTCGCAGGCCTTCAAGGAGGCCGCGCGCAAGGCCAGCCCCGTGCTGCTCGAGCCGATGATGGCCGTCGAGGTCACCACGCCCGAGGACTACATGGGTGAGGTCATCGGCGACATCAACTCCCGCCGTGGCCAGATCCAGGCCATGGAGGAGCGGGCCGGTGCCCGCGTCGTCAAGGGCCTCGTGCCCCTGTCGGAGATGTTCGGCTACGTCGGCGACCTCCGCAGCAAGACGTCGGGTCGCGCAAGCTACTCGATGCAGTTCGACTCCTACGCCGAGGTTCCGCGGAACGTCGCCGAGGAGATCATCGCGAAGGCCAAGGGCGAGTAACACTCTCCGTTTACACGCCGTAGGCTTGACTCCGGAGCCTCGCGGGGCATTCCACCGCAATCGCGGAAGGAGTGCCCCGGGGATCCGGGACATCCAGCAAAGATCACCTGGCGCCGATGAAGTAAGGCGTACAGAACCACTCCACAGGAGGACCCCAGTGGCGAAGGCGAAGTTCGAGCGGACTAAGCCGCACGTCAACATCGGCACCATCGGTCACATCGACCACGGTAAGACGACCCTCACGGCCGCCATTACCAAGGTGCTGCACGACGCGTACCCGGAGCTGAACGAGGCCACCCCGTTCGACAACATCGACAAGGCGCCCGAGGAGCGCCAGCGCGGTATCACCATCTCCATCGCGCACGTCGAGTACCAGACCGAGGCGCGTCACTACGCCCACGTCGACTGCCCGGGTCACGCGGACTACATCAAGAACATGATCACCGGTGCCGCCCAGATGGACGGCGCGATCCTGGTGGTCGCCGCGACCGACGGCCCGATGCCGCAGACCAAGGAGCACGTGCTCCTGGCCCGCCAGGTCGGCGTTCCGTACATCGTCGTCGCCCTGAACAAGGCCGACATGGTGGACGACGAGGAGATCATGGAGCTCGTCGAGCTCGAGGTCCGTGAGCTCCTCTCCGAGTACGAGTTCCCGGGCGACGACCTGCCGGTCGTCCGTGTCTCCGCTCTGAAGGCGCTCGAGGGCGACAAGGAGTGGACGCAGTCCGTCCTGGACCTCATGAACGCCGTCGACACCGCGATCCCGGAGCCGGAGCGCGACGTCGACAAGCCGTTCCTGATGCCGATCGAGGACGTCTTCACGATCACCGGTCGCGGTACGGTCGTCACCGGCCGTATCGAGCGTGGTGTCCTCAAGGTCAACGAGACCGTCGACATCATCGGCATCAAGACCGAGAAGACCACCACCACGGTCACCGGCATCGAGATGTTCCGCAAGCTGCTCGACGAGGGCCAGGCCGGTGAGAACGTCGGTCTGCTGCTCCGCGGCATCAAGCGCGAGGACGTCGAGCGCGGCCAGGTCATCATCAAGCCGGGCTCGGTCACCCCGCACACCGAGTTCGAGGCCCAGGCCTACATCCTCTCCAAGGACGAGGGTGGCCGCCACACGCCGTTCTTCAACAACTACCGTCCGCAGTTCTACTTCCGTACGACGGACGTGACCGGCGTCGTGACCCTCCCCGAGGGCACCGAGATGGTCATGCCGGGTGACAACACCGAGATGAAGGTGGAGCTCATCCAGCCCGTCGCCATGGAAGAGGGCCTGAAGTTCGCCATCCGTGAGGGTGGCCGGACGGTGGGCGCCGGCCAGGTCACCAAGATCAACAAGTGATCTTGAACTGACCCGGCAGGTCTCTGCCCGGTAGCTCTGGAGAGGCCCGTACGACTTCGGTCGTACGGGCCTCTTCGCCGTTCCGCCGGTGTCCGCCGGCCCTTCGAAACCATTCGCCGCGCACGACCCGTTGTCCCCCCGCGCCACTCACCCCAGCATTCGGCATGCCGCTGACCACACTCGGGGTGGAGGTGGGCGTGGACTGGCCGAGGGCTCCGCGCGGCCGGTCGGAGGCCTCGCTGACGGTGACCGGCTCGGGAAGCCCGGTGACCGTCACCTGCGTCACGGACAACCCTCCCCGCCGGGGCCTGCGCGGCTTCGTCGAGGCGGGCGGCTACGTGGCGATCGACGCGGAGCACTACGACCGCGCGGTGGGGGCGTGGCGGCGGCTGGAGGGGATCGGCCGCACGGGGGCGGGGATGACGCCGTGGCCGGTGACGGGAGCGCGCAGGGTGCCCGGGGGATCCTCGCCGCGGCTGGAGTACGAGGTGAGCCTGCTGTCGGCGGGGTCGGGGACGGGACCGGACGAGGTGACGGTGTGGGCCTACCTGTCCCCGCGGAACCCGGCGCTGCCGACGGGAGGCCTCCAGTACGGGGTGTCCCTCGACGAGGGCGACATCCGGACGGTCGACATCGACGTGGGCGCGGACGACGGCTTGCTCAACGCGGTCGGGGCCCGCAGCGCCTCCGACAACGTCAACCGCACGGCGACGCGGCACCGGGTGACCCGGGCCGGGGTCCACCGGCTGAAGTTCTGGAGGGTGGACCCGACAGCGGTGCTCCAGCGGCTGGTGATCGACACGGGCGGGCTGGAGCCGACGTACCCGGGGCCGCTGGAGAGCAAGCGGGCCGGGCAGTGGCCGCGGGGCCGGTCCCGCAGCCGCCTTCGGTGAAGACTCAGCCGACCGCGCGGCGCGCTCACGGTTTGACCTACATCACCTTCGGGGTAATCTCTTCGGCTCGATTGGCGAAGGCCCCGTCCCCTGTGGCAGACTGTCCGAGTTGCTCGGTCGAGTGTTGATGCTGCGCGCCTCCCGCCGGGAGGACCGGAAGCGAGTCCCACAGTACTCGTCGCCCTAACTGCCTGATGGCAGCGCTGGGGCGGACGTACGGGAATCTTCCGGGAAGTGTGGGCGCGGCACCGGCCAGGCGCCCGGTGGGCCCGAGGTCCCCGGTCCGCGGTTCCGGAAGGGCCGTCGTGATCCCGCAGGGATGTTCGAACAAGGGGCATCTGTGTCAGCGGAAGCGCGACACGCCCGACCGCGTGGGTCGGAGAAACGAAGGCAGCAGAAGGAATCCGCCGGGTTCCAGAGCGTAAGAGAGACAGGACTACTGAGTAGCCATGGCGGGACAGAAGATCCGCATCCGGCTCAAGGCCTACGACCACGAGGTCATCGACTCCTCGGCGAAGAAGATCGTCGAGACGGTGACCCGCACTGGTGCGTCGGTCGCGGGCCCGGTGCCGCTGCCCACTGAGAAGAACGTGTACTGCGTCATCAAGTCGCCGCACAAGTACAAGGACTCGCGCGAGCACTTCGAGATGCGCACGCACAAGCGCCTGATCGACATCCTCGACCCGACCCCCAAGACCGTTGACTCTCTGATGCGACTCGACCTCCCGGCCGGTGTCGACATCGAGATCAAGCTCTGAGGCCGGTGATCTGAGAATGGCTAAGCAGATCAAGGGCATCCTGGGCGAGAAGCTCGGCATGACGCAGGTGTGGGACGAGAACAACCGCGTTGTTCCGGTCACCGTCGTCAAGGCCGGCCCCAACGTCGTCACCCAGGTCCGCACGAACGACGTCGACGGCTACGAGTCCGTCCAGATCGCGTTCGGCGAGATCGACCCGCGCAAGGTGAACAAGCCCCTCAAGGGCCACTTCGCCAAGGCCGACGTCACTCCCCGCCGCCACCTCGTCGAGATCCGTACCGCTGACGCCAGCGAGTACACCCTCGGCCAGGAGATCACCGCCGAGGTGTTCGAGGCCGGCATCAAGGTCGACGTGACCGGCAAGAGCAAGGGCAAGGGCTTCGCCGGTGTCATGAAGCGTCACAACTTCAAGGGCCTCGGCGCCGGACACGGCACCCAGCGCAAGCACCGCTCGCCCGGTTCCATCGGTGGCTGCGCCACCCCGGGCCGCGTGTTCAAGGGCCTCCGCATGGCGGGTCGCATGGGCAACGAGCGGGTCACCACCCAGAACCTGACCGTCCACGCCGTTGACGCGGAGAAGGGTCTGCTGCTCATCAAGGGCGCGGTTCCCGGTCCGAACGGCGGCCTCGTCCTGGTCCGCACCGCGGCCAAGGGGGCCTGAGGTAACCGATGAGCACTGTTGACATCCTTTCGCCGGCGGGCGACAAGGCCGGTTCCGTCGAGCTCCCCGCGGAGATCTTCGACGCCAAGGTCAGCGTTCCGCTGATCCACCAGGTCGTCGTCGCACAGCTGGCCGCTGCCCGCCAGGGCACCCACAAGACCAAGACGCGTGGCGAGGTCCGCGGCGGTGGCAAGAAGCCGTACCGCCAGAAGGGCACCGGTCGCGCCCGCCAGGGTTCGACCCGCGCGCCGCAGTTCGCCGGCGGTGGCGTCGTGCACGGCCCCCAGCCGCGCGACTACTCGCAGCGCACCCCGAAGAAGATGAAGGCCGCCGCCCTGCGCGGTGCCCTCACCGACCGGGCGCGCCACAACCGCATCCACGTCGTCTCCGGCGTGGTCGAGGGCGAGAACCCCAGCACCAAGGCCGCCAAGAGCCTGTTCGGCAAGATCAGCGAGCGCAAGAACCTGCTCCTGGTCGTCGAGCGCGCCGACGAGGCCGCGTGGCTGTCCGCCCGCAACCTGCCCCAGGTCCACATCCTGGAGCCGGGCCAGCTGAACACGTACGACGTTCTCGTCTCGGACGACGTGGTCTTCACCCAGGCCGCTTTCGAGTCCTTCGTCGCCGGCCCGAAGGCCAACGACACCGAAGGGAGCGAGGTCTGATGGCCATCCGTCACCCCGCTATCGCCTCGAAGGCCGCCAAGGCCGCCAAGGCCGCGCGCGTCGCCAAGGCGCGTCGCCACGCCACCGAGGGCAAGAACACCGTCGAGACCCCGCTGAGCAAGTCGTACACGGACCCCCGTGACGTCCTGCTCAAGCCGGTCGTCTCCGAGAAGAGCTACGCGCTCCTCGACGAGAACAAGTACACGTTCATCGTCGACCCGAACGCCAACAAGACCCAGATCAAGCAGGCCGTCCAGGCGGTCTTCGACGTCAAGGTCACCGGGGTCAACACGATCAACCGTCAGGGCAAGCGCAAGCGCACCAAGACCGGTTTCGGTCAGCGTGCCGGCAGCAAGCGCGCGATCGTGACCCTCGCCGAGGGCGACCGTATCGACATCTTCGGCGGTCCGACCGCGTAAGCGGGTCGGATCGTCCGATATCGGACGAGGACTGAGAAATGGGAATCCGCAAGTACAAGCCGACTACGCCGGGCCGTCGTGGCGCCAGCGTCGCCGACTTCGTCGAGGTCACGCGGTCCACGCCGGAGAAGTCGCTGGTCCGCCCCCTGCACAGCAAGGGCGGCCGTAACAACGCCGGTCGTGTGACCGTTCGCCACCAGGGTGGCGGACACAAGCGCGCCTACCGAGTGATCGACTTCCGTCGTCACGACAAGGACGGCGTGCCGGCGAAGGTCGCGCACATCGAGTACGACCCCAACCGCACCGCGCGCATCGCGCTGCTGCACTACGCCGACGGCGAGAAGCGCTACATCCTCGCCCCGCGCAACCTGCAGCAGGGTGACCGCGTCGAGAACGGTCCCGGGGCCGACATCAAGCCGGGCAACAACCTGGCCCTGCGCAACATCCCGGTCGGTACCACGATCCACGCGATCGAGCTCCGTCCCGGCGGTGGCGCCAAGCTCGCCCGTTCCGCGGGTGCCTCGGTGCAGCTGCTGGCGCGTGAGGGCGCCATGGCGACCCTCCGTATGCCGTCCGGCGAGATCCGCATGGTGGACGCGCGCTGCCGCGCCACCGTCGGTGAGGTCGGCAACGCCGAGCAGAGCAACATCAACTGGGGCAAGGCGGGCCGCAAGCGGTGGCTGGGCGTTCGCCCGACCGTCCGTGGTGTGGTCATGAACCCGGTCGACCACCCGCACGGTGGTGGTGAGGGCCGGACCTCCGGTGGCCGCCACCCCGTGTCCCCGTGGGGCAAGAAGGAAGGCCGTACTCGTTCGCCCAAGAAGGCGTCGAACAAGTACATCGTCCGCCGCCGCAAGACGAACAAGAAGCGCTAAGGACGGGTTGAGATGCCTCGTAGCTTGAAGAAGGGACCCTTCGTCGACGACCACCTGATCAAGAAGGTGGACGCCCAGAACGAAGCCGGTACCAAGAACGTCATCAAGACCTGGTCCCGACGCTCGATGATCATCCCCAGCATGCTGGGTCACACGATCGCGGTGCACAACGGCAAGACCCACATTCCGGTGTTCGTCACCGAGTCGATGGTCGGCCACAAGCTCGGCGAGTTCTCGCCGACGCGCACCTTCCGGGGTCACGTCAAGGACGACCGGAAGTCGAAGCGCCGCTAGTAGCGGGGTGGAATGACCATGACAGACACTGGAAGGACAACCATGGAAGCCAGGGCCCAGGCGCGGTACATCCGCGTCACGCCCATGAAGGCCCGCCGCGTGGTGGACCTTATCCGTGGCATGGACGCCACGGAGGCTCAGGCGGTCCTGCGTTTCGCCCCGCAGGCCGCGAGCGTGCCGGTCGGCAAGGTGCTGGACAGCGCCATCGCCAACGCCGCGCACAACTACGACCACACCGATGTCGACAGCCTCTTCGTCTCCGAGGCCTACGTCGACGAGGGCCCGACCCTGAAGCGGTTCCGTCCGCGTGCCCAGGGCCGTGCCTACCGGATCCGCAAGCGGACCAGCCACATCACCGTGGTCGTCAGCAGCAAGGAAGGAACCCGGTAATGGGCCAGAAGGTAAACCCGCACGGGTTCCGGCTCGGTGTCACCACCGACTTCAAGTCGCGTTGGTACGCCGACAAGCTGTACAAGGACTACGTCAAGGAAGACGTCGCCATCCGTCGGATGATGACGTCCGGCATGGAGCGCGCCGGCATCTCCAAGGTCGAGATCGAGCGCACCCGTGACCGTGTGCGGGTGGACATCCACACCGCTCGTCCGGGCATCGTCATCGGCCGCCGTGGCGCCGAGGCCGACCGCATCCGCGGCGACCTCGAGAAGCTCACGGGCAAGCAGGTCCAGCTGAACATCCTCGAGGTCAAGAACCCCGAGACCGACGCTCAGCTGGTTGCGCAGGCCGTCGCCGAGCAGCTCTCCTCCCGCGTCTCCTTCCGTCGGGCCATGCGCAAGAGCATGCAGTCCGCGATGAAGGCCGGCGCCAAGGGCATCAAGATCCAGTGCGGTGGCCGCCTCGGCGGCGCCGAGATGTCCCGCTCGGAGTTCTACCGCGAGGGCCGCGTGCCCCTGCACACGCTCCGCGCGAACGTGGACTACGGCTTCTTCGAGGCCAAGACGACCTTCGGCCGCATCGGCGTGAAGGTCTGGATCTACAAGGGCGACGTCAAGAACATCGCCGAGGTCCGCGCCGAGAACGCTGCCGCCCGTGCGGGTAACCGCCCGGCCCGCGGTGGCGCCGACCGCCCGGCCCGTGGTGGCCGTGGTGGCGAGCGGCGCGGTCGCAAGCCGCAGCAGGCTGCCGGCGCCGAGGCCCCCAAGGCCGAGGCTCCCGCGTCCGCTCCGGCTGAGGCGCCGTCCTCTTCTACTGGCGGAACGGAGGCCTGACCGACATGCTGATCCCCCGTAGGGTCAAGCACCGCAAGCAGCACCACCCGAAGCGCCGTGGTCAGGCCAAGGGCGGTACGACGGTCGCGTTCGGCGAGTACGGCATTCAGGCCCTCACGCCGGCGTACGTGACCAACCGCCAGATCGAGGCGGCCCGTATCGCGATGACCCGCCACATCAAGCGTGGCGGCAAGGTCTGGATCAACATCTACCCGGACCGCCCGCTGACCAAGAAGCCCGCCGAGACCCGCATGGGTTCCGGTAAGGGTTCGCCGGAGTGGTGGATCGCGAACGTTCACCCGGGTCGGGTGATGTTCGAGCTGTCCTACCCGAACGAGAAGATCGCCCGTGAGGCGCTCCTTCGCGCAGCCCACAAGCTGCCGATGAAGTGCCGGATCGTCAAGCGCGAGGCAGGTGAAGCGTGATGTCGGCCGGTACCAAGGCGTCCGAGCTGCGCGAGCTGGGCAACGAGGAGCTTCTGGGCAAGCTCCGCGAGGCCAAGGAAGAGCTGTTCAACCTCCGCTTCCAGGCGGCGACCGGTCAGCTCGAGAACCACGGTCGGCTGAAGGCCGTCCGTAAGGACATCGCGCGGATCTACACCCTGATGCGTGAGCGCGAGCTGGGCATCGAGACGGTGGAGAGCGCCTGATGAGTGAGAGCAACGTGACTGAGCAGACTGCAGAGGCCCGCGGCTTCCGCAAGACCCGTGAGGGTCTCGTCGTCAGCGACAAGATGGACAAGACCGTCGTCGTCGCCGTCGAGGACCGCGTCAAGCACGCGCTGTACGGCAAGGTCATCCGCCGTACCAACAAGCTCAAGGCGCACGACGAGCAGAACGCCGCGGGTGTCGGCGACCGCGTCCTCCTCATGGAGACCCGGCCGCTGTCCGCGACGAAGCGCTGGCGCGTCGTCGAGATCCTCGAGAAGGCGAAGTAATCAAGCGGGGGCCCGGCCCCCGCTGCCCCCGCCGGGGGCTCCGCGCCAGGCCCCAGGGCCTGGCCGCGGTGAAGCCCCCGGCGCGGTTTTCCGCCCTCGGAGGCGTAAGTAATTCCTGCGGAGCAACCCCGCAGGACAGTTCCGCCAGGCTCTCCGGTCCAACTCCCGGAGGGAACCGGCAGACGATCAGGAGATAGACGTGATCCAGCAGGAGTCGCGACTGCGTGTCGCCGACAACACTGGTGCGAAGGAGATCCTTTGCATCCGTGTGCTCGGTGGCTCCGGTCGCCGCTACGCGGGCATCGGTGACGTCATCGTCGCCACCGTCAAGGACGCGATCCCCGGTGGCAACGTGAAGAAGGGTGACGTCGTCAAGGCGGTCATCGTTCGCACCGTCAAGGAGCGCCGTCGTCCGGACGGCTCGTACATCCGCTTCGACGAGAACGCCGCCGTCATTCTGAAGAACGACGGTGACCCTCGCGGCACCCGCATCTTCGGCCCGGTCGGGCGTGAGCTGCGCGAGAAGAAGTTCATGAAGATCATCTCGCTGGCTCCGGAGGTGCTGTAAGCATGAAGATCAAGAAGGGCGACCTGGTCCAGGTCATCACCGGCAAGGACAAGGGCAAGCAGGGCAAGGTCATCGCGGCCTACCCCCGCGAGGACCGCGTCCTGGTCGAGGGTGTCAACCGGGTCAAGAAGCACACCAAGGCCGGTCCGACCGCTCGCGGTTCGCAGGCCGGCGGCATCGTCACGACCGAGGCCCCGATCCACGTGAGCAACGTTCAGCTCGTCGTGGAGAAGGACGGCAACAAGGTCGTCACGCGTGTCGGTTACCGCTTCGACGACGAAGGCAACAAGATCCGCGTTGCCAAGCGGACGGGTGAGGACATCTGATGGCTACCACCACCACTCCGCGTCTGAAGCAGAAGTACCGCGAGGAGATCGCGGGCAAGCTGCGTGACGAGTTCAAGTACGAGAACGTCATGCAGATCCCCGGCCTCGTCAAGATCGTGGTCAACATGGGTGTCGGCGACGCCGCCCGTGACTCGAAGCTGATCGAGGGCGCGATCCGCGACCTGACCACCATCACCGGTCAGAAGCCGGCCGTCACCAAGGCCCGCAAGTCCATCGCGCAGTTCAAGCTGCGTGAGGGCCAGCCGATCGGTGCCCACGTCACGCTCCGTGGCGACCGCATGTGGGAGTTCCTGGACCGCACCCTGTCGCTCGCGCTGCCGCGCATCCGCGACTTCCGCGGCCTGTCCCCCAAGCAGTTCGACGGCCGTGGCAACTACACCTTCGGTCTCACGGAGCAGGTCATGTTCCACGAGATCGACCAGGACAAGATCGACCGCACCCGGGGTATGGACATCACCGTGGTGACCACGGCGACCAACGACGCTGAGGGCCGCGCGCTCCTTCGTCACCTCGGCTTCCCGTTCAAGGAGGCGTGAGCGAGATGGCGAAGAAGGCTCTGATCGCTAAGGCTGCTCGCAAGCCCAAGTTCGGGGTGCGTGGCTACACCCGCTGCCAGCGCTGTGGCCGCCCGCACTCCGTGTACCGCAAGTTCGGCCTGTGCCGCGTGTGCCTCCGTGAGATGGCTCACCGTGGCGAGCTGCCGGGCGTGACCAAGAGCTCCTGGTAATCCCTGTTTTAGGGATTCCTGAAGCTCTCGGTAAGCATCTGGGTCGGCAGAGGCCCTTCTCCGCATGCCTTAGGCTTGCGGGGTTGGGCGTCTGTCGCGCCCGTACGACTTACTACGCCGTAGGTCCACCGCGCCGCACCCGTCCCGTCTCGGATCGGGGAGAGGGATGGCGCACCAGGAAACCCCGGCGAGAGAGGCCGAAGGCCAATTCATGACCATGACTGATCCGATCGCAGACATGCTTACGCGTCTGCGGAACGCGAACTCGGCATACCACGACTCCGTGACGATGCCGGCATCGAAGATCAAGTCGCACATCGCGGAGATCCTCCAGCAGGAGGGCTTCATCACGGGCTGGAAGATCGAGGACGCCGAGGTCGGCAAGAACCTCGTCCTCGAGCTGAAGTTCGGCCCGAACCGTGAGCGCTCCATCGCGGGCATCAAGCGGATCTCCAAGCCCGGTCTCCGGGTGTACGCGAAGTCCACCAACCTGCCGAAGGTGCTCGGCGGCCTCGGCGTGGCGATCATCTCCACGTCGCACGGGCTCCTCACCGACAAGCAGGCCGGCAAGAAGGGCGTGGGTGGGGAAGTCCTCGCCTACGTCTGGTAGCGGAAGGGAACGGAGGAAACAGCTATGTCGCGTATCGGCAAGCTCCCCATCGCGGTTCCCGCCGGCGTGGACGTCACCATCGACGGCCGTACGGTCTCGGTCAAGGGCCCCAAGGGCGAGCTGACCCACACCGTCGTGGCACCGATCGAGGTCGTCAAGGGTGAGGACGGCGTCCTGAACGTCACCCGCCCGAACGACGAGCGTCAGAACAAGGCCCTCCACGGCCTGTCCCGCACGCTGGTGGCGAACATGATCACCGGCGTGACCCAGGGTTACGTGAAGAAGCTCGAGATCAGCGGTGTCGGTTACCGCGTGACCGCCAAGGGCTCGAACCTCGAGTTCGCGCTCGGCTACAGCCACCCGATCACCGTCGAGGCGCCCGAGGGCATCACCTTCAAGGTGGAGACCCCGACCCGCTTCCAGGTCGAGGGCATCGACAAGCAGAAGGTCGGCGAGGTTGCGGCCAACATCCGCAAGCTGCGCAAGCCCGACCCGTACAAGGCCAAGGGCGTCAAGTACGAGGGCGAAGTCATCCGCCGCAAGGTCGGAAAGGCGGGTAAGTAAGCCATGGCATACGGGCAGAAGATCCTCAAGGGCGACGCCTACAAGCGCGCCGCGATCAAGCGCCGTCACATCCGGATCCGCAAGCGGATCTCGGGCACGGCGGAGCGTCCCCGTCTGGTCGTGACCCGCTCCAACCGCCACATCGTGGCGCAGGTGATCGACGACCTCAAGGGCCACACCCTGGCGTCGGCGTCCACCCTGGACGCCTCCGTCCGCGGTGGCGAGGGCGACAAGTCGGCCCAGGCCAAGCAGGTCGGCGCCCTGGTCGCCGAGCGTGCCAAGGCCGCCGGTGTCGAGGCTGTCGTGTTCGACCGTGGTGGCAACCAGTACGCCGGGCGCATCGCCGCTCTGGCGGACGCCGCCCGCGAAGCCGGGCTCAAGTTCTGAGCCTGCCGTAGCTAGCGGAAACAGAGAGAGGTAATTCCAATGGCTGGACCCCAGCGCCGCGGTGGCGGTGCCGGTGGCGGCGAGCGGCGGGACCGGAAGGGCCGTGACGGCGGCGCTGCTGCCGCCGAGAAGACCGCGTACGTCGAGCGCGTCGTCGCGATCAACCGTGTCGCCAAGGTTGTGAAGGGTGGTCGTCGCTTCAGCTTCACCGCGCTGGTCGTGGTGGGCGACGGTGACGGCACCGTGGGTGTCGGTTACGGCAAGGCCAAGGAGGTGCCGGCCGCCATCGCCAAGGGTGTTGAGGAGGCCAAGAAGCACTTCTTCAAGGTCCCCCGGATCCAGGGCACCATCCCGCACCCCATCCAGGGTGAGAAGGCGGCCGGCGTCGTGCTGCTCAAGCCCGCGTCCCCCGGTACCGGTGTGATCGCCGGTGGTCCGGTGCGTGCCGTGCTCGAGTGCGCCGGTATCCACGACGTGCTGTCGAAGTCGCTCGGCTCCGACAACGCGATCAACATCGTGCACGCGACCGTGGCGGCCCTGAAGGGTCTGCAGCGTCCCGAGGAGATCGCGGCCCGCCGTGGTCTGCCGCTCGAGGACGTCGCTCCCGCGGCCCTGCTGCGTGCGCGTGCCGGGGCGGGTGTGTGATCATGGCGCAGCTCAAGATCACGCAGGTGAAGTCCTACATCGGCAGCAAGCAGAACCACCGTGACACCCTGCGCTCCCTTGGTCTCAAGGGCATCAACACGCAGGTCGTCAAGGAGGACCGCCCCGAGTTCCGCGGCATGGTGCACACCGTCCGCCACCTCGTGACGGTCGAGGAGGTCGACTGATCATGGCGGAGAACAACCCGCTCAAGATCCACAACCTCCGTCCCGCCCCGGGCGCCAAGACCGCCAAGACCCGTGTCGGTCGTGGTGAGGCGTCGAAGGGTAAGACGGCCGGTCGTGGTACCAAGGGCACGAAGGCCCGCTACCAGGTTCCGGAGCGCTTCGAGGGTGGCCAGATGCCGCTCCACATGCGTCTCCCGAAGCTGAAGGGCTTCAAGAACCCGTTCAAGACCGAGTACCAGGTCGTGAACCTCGACAAGCTGGCCGCGCTCTACCCCGAGGGTGGCGAGGTCACCGTCGAGGGCCTGGTGGCCAAGGGCGCCGTTCGCAAGAACAGCCTCGTCAAGGTCCTCGGCCAGGGCGAGGTCTCCGTGGCGCTGCAGGTGACGGTCGACGCCGTCTCCGGCTCCGCCAAGGAGAAGATCACCGCCGCCGGCGGTACGGTCACCGAGCTCGTCTGATCCCGTCAGGCGCCTCGATGACGTGAGCGAAATCCCGACCGGGGATACCCCACATTTTGGGGTATCCCCGGTTGGTCGTTCCGAGGGGGCGGTCTCGCCGGTAAGGTGGCCTGCACTGCCTACTTTCACTGGGTGCTCACCTCGGGCACTCTGAGCGGCAGTTGACCGTTACGTATTTGTCGAACCTCAGACTCACCCTTGACGCAGTTGCGCGGGGGTCGCAGGAGGCACCGTGCTCACCGCGTTCGCCCGGGCGTTCAGGACGCCCGACCTGCGCAAGAAGCTGCTCTTCACGCTGGGCATCATCGTGGTGTACCGGGTCGGTACCCACATCCCGATCCCCGGCGTCAATTACCAGGCCGTCCAGCAGTGCGTCAAAGAGGCGTCCGGCAACCAGGGCCTGTTCGGTCTGGTCAACATGTTCAGCGGTGGCGCGCTGCTCCAGATCACGATCTTCGCGCTCGGGATCATGCCGTACATCACGGCGAGCATCATCCTCCAGCTGCTGACCGTGGTCATCCCGCGCCTCGAAGCCCTCAAGAAGGAGGGCCAGGCGGGTACCACGAAGATCACGCAGTACACCCGCTACCTGACCGTGGCCCTCGCCATCCTCCAGGGCACCGGCCTGGTGGCCACCGCTCGCAGCGGCGCCCTGTTCAACGGCTGCTCCGTCGCCACGGGCATCGTCCCGGACCGGGCCATCTTCACCACCATCACGATGGTCGTCTGCATGACCGCCGGTACGGCCGTCGTCATGTGGCTCGGTGAGCTCATCACCGACCGCGGCATCGGCAACGGCATGTCCATCCTGATGTTCATCTCGATCGCGGCGACCTTCCCGTCCGCGCTGTGGGCCATCAAGAAGCAGGGCACCCTGGCGGGCGGCTGGATCGAGTTCGGCACCGTGATCCTGGTGGGCCTGGTCATGGTCGGCCTGGTGGTCTTCGTCGAGCAGGCCCAGCGCCGCGTCCCCGTGCAGTACGCCAAGCGCATGATCGGCCGTCGCTCGTACGGCGGTACGTCCACCTACATCCCCTTGAAGGTGAACCAGGCGGGTGTGATTCCCGTCATCTTCGCCTCGTCCCTGCTCTACATCCCGGCCCTGGTGGCGCAGTTCTCCGGCGGCAACTCGGGCTGGAAGCAGTGGGTGCAGCAGAACCTGACCAAGGGTGATCACCCGCTTTACATCACTTTGTACTTCTTGCTCATCGTGTTCTTCGCGTTCTTCTATGTGGCGATCTCCTTCAACCCCGAGGAAGTCGCCGACAACATGAAGAAGTATGGTGGCTTCATCCCGGGCATCCGGGCTGGCCGACCGACCGCTGAGTACCTCAGCTACGTGCTCAACCGGATCACCTGGCCGGGTTCGCTGTATCTGGGTCTGATCGCTCTCGTACCGACAATGGCGTTGGTCGGCTTCGGCGCAAGCCAGAACTTCCCGTTCGGCGGGACCAGCATCCTGATCATCGTGGGTGTGGGTCTGGAGACGGTGAAGCAGATCGAGAGCCAGCTCCAGCAGCGCAATTACGAAGGGTTCCTCCGCTGATGCGAATCGTCCTCGTCGGGCCGCCGGGTGCCGGTAAGGGAACGCAGGCAGTGCGCCTCGCCGAGAAGCTGCGCATCCCGCACATCTCCACGGGTGACCTGTTCCGCGCCAACATCAGCCAGCAGACGGAGCTCGGGAAACTCGCGAAGTCCTACATGGACGCCGGCAACCTCGTCCCGGACGAGGTCACCATCGCCATGGCCAAGGACCGCATGGAGCAGCCGGACGCCGAGGGCGGCTTCCTGCTGGACGGCTTCCCGCGCAACGTCTCCCAGGCCGAGGCGCTGGACGAGCTGCTCGAGACCGAGGGCATCAAGCTGGAAGCGGTGCTCGACCTGGAAGTACCCGAGGACGAGGTCGTGAAGCGGATCGCCGGCCGGCGGATCTGCCGCAAGGACTCCTCCCACGTCTTCCACGTGACGTACAGCCCGCCGAAGCAGGAGGGTGTCTGCGACGTGTGCGGCGGTGAGCTGTACCAGCGCGACGACGACTCCGAGGAGACGGTCCGCAAGCGGCTGGAGGTGTACCACACGCAGACCGAGCCGATCATCGACTACTACAAGGCTCAGGGGCTGGTCCGTACGATCTCCTCGCTGGGCCCGGTGGACGAGGTCACCGAGCGCGCGATGGACGCCCTCAAGCGCGAGAAGGCCGAGAAGAAGTAGTTCGCGGTCCTTCCGGCCGCGGCGCCCTGGCGGGTGCCGCGGCCGTACTGTTGTACAGGTAACCGAGCCGACGTGAGTGACGGAGAGCGCAGGCCCCCCATGGTGCAGATCAAGACCCCGGAGCAGATCGCCAAGATGCGTGCGGCGGGGCTGGTCGTCGCCGCGATCCACGCGGCCACCCGGGAGGCCGCGGTGCCCGGGGCGACCACCAAGGACCTGGACGAGGTCGCGCGGAAGGTGCTCGCCGAGCACAACGCCAAGCCGAACTTCCTCGGCTACGGCGGTTTCCCGGCGACGATCTGCACCTCGGTGAACGAGGTCGTCGTGCACGGCATCCCCTCCGACGACGTCGTCCTCAAGGACGGCGACATCATCTCCATCGACTGCGGCGCGATCGTCGACGGCTGGCACGGTGACGCGGCCTACACCGCCTTCGTCGGCTCCGGTCACGCGCCGGAGCTGGTCGAGCTCTCCCGGGTCACGGAGGAGTCGATGTGGGCCGGCATCGCGGCGATGAAGCAGGGCGGCCGCCTGGTCGACGTCTCGCGGGCGATCGAGACGTACATCCGCCGCCAGCCGAAGCCCGGTGGCGGCCGCTACGGCATCATCGAGGACTACGGCGGCCACGGCATCGGCACCGAGATGCACATGGACCCGCACCTGCTGAACTACGTCGACCGCCGCCGGGGCAAGGGCCCCAAGCTGGTCCCCGGCTTCTGCCTGGCCATTGAGCCCATGGTGTCCCTGGGCACCCCCAGGACCGAGGTCCTCTCCGACGACTGGACGGTCATCACCACCGACGGCACCTGGTCCTCCCACTGGGAGCACTCCGTCGCCCTGACGGAAGAGGGCCCCCTCGTCCTCACGGCCCCCGACGGCGGCAAGGCCAAGCTGGCCGAGCACGGCATCACGGCGGCCCCGGACCCGCTCGCCTGACGGCGGCCCCGGACCCGCTCGCCTGACGGCGGCCCCGGACCCGCTCGCCTGACGGCGGGTCCGGCCTGACGCCTCCCGGCGCCCTCCGGCGGACACGGGCGCAGCCGTTTGAAGCACGGCAGACGCCCCGGGCGCCGGTCCCGGCGGCGCGGCCGACGCGTGCGTCATCGGCCGGGCACTTCGTGCATACCGATCCCGGGCGCCGGGCAGACTCTCTCGATTCGTGTTTCCGGGTGCGCTGACGTAGACTGACTCGTCGGCTCTCGTGCACCCGCATGTCCGCATGCGCCCGCAAGGGAAGCAGGAGAGTCGATCAAGGTAGTCGATTCGAAGGGCGAAGCGTGGCCAAGAAGCAAGGTGCCATCGAGATCGAGGGCACTGTCGTCGAGTCTCTGCCGAACGCCATGTTCAAGGTCGAGCTCCAGAACGGCCACCAGGTCCTGGCACACATCAGCGGCAAGATGCGTATGCACTACATCCGCATCCTCCCTGACGACCGGGTCGTGGTGGAGTTGTCTCCGTACGACCTGACGCGTGGCCGGATCGTCTACCGGTACAAGTAGATCTTGCCCGCGCCCCGGGCCCGCCCGGAGCGATGGCACTGACCCGGAGAACCTCACCAATGAAGGTCAAGCCGAGCGTCAAGAAGATCTGCGACAAGTGCAGGGTGATCCGCCGTCACGGCCGGGTCATGGTCATCTGCGAGAACCCGCGCCACAAGCAGCGCCAGGGCTGACGCACGACCGATCCCTCTGCACCCGACGCAGAGATTCGCGCGACGCAAGCTGAATTTGTTCATACGCAGGGCCCGAGCCGGTCACGGCTCGACACCCCCGGTTCGGAGGCCGGGGACCCAGTTCGTACCTAGTACGGCGGCTGGGAGCCGGTCCTGCCGAAGACCTCCGAAGATCACCAGGAGCCATTGAATGGCACGCGTTTCCGGTGTTGACATCCCGCGCGAAAAGCGCGTGGAGATCGCCCTCACCTACGTGTTCGGCATCGGCCGGACGCTTTCGCAGCAGACGCTGGCAGCCACCGGCGTCGACCCGAACACCCGCGTTCGCGACCTCTCCGAGGAGCAGCTCGTCGCGATCCGCGAGTACGTCGACAACAACATCAAGACCGAGGGTGACCTCCGTCGCGAGATCCAGGCCGACATCCGCCGCAAGGTCGAGATCGGCACGTACCAGGGTCTGCGTCACCGCCGCGGCCTGCCGGTCCGCGGTCAGCGCACCAGCACCAACGCCCGTACCCGCAAGGGCCCGCGTCGCGCCATCGCCGGCAAGAAGAAGCCGGGCAAGAAGTAGTCCTCAGCGGACGCCTGTCCACGGTCTTCGCTGCAGGACCGACCACCTCCCGTAGGAGTTATAGATGCCCCCCAAGGGTCGTCAGGGCGCTGCCAAGAAGGTGCGCCGCAAGGAAAAGAAGAACGTCGCTCACGGCCACGCGCACATCAAGAGCACGTTCAACAACACGATCGTCTCGATCACGGACCCGTCCGGCAACGTGATCTCCTGGGCCTCCGCCGGCCACGTCGGCTTCAAGGGCTCCCGGAAGTCCACGCCGTTCGCCGCGCAGATGGCCGCCGAGTCGGCTGCCCGCCGCGCCCAGGAGCACGGCATGCGCAAGGTCGACGTGTTCGTCAAGGGTCCGGGCTCCGGTCGTGAGACCGCGATCCGCTCCCTGCAGGCCACGGGCCTCGAGGTCGGCTCCATCCAGGACGTCACCCCGACCCCGCACAACGGCTGCCGTCCGCCGAAGCGCCGTCGCGTCTGACGTCGCTTCGCAGGGTTGGCCGGGCGGCACGGCTCCGTAAGGGGCGTGCCGCCCGTACCCTTGCAGTACCCGCACTTCTCAAGGGTGCGGTTTCCGTCGGGCGTCAAATAGCGGGCGTCCACGAAAGAAGGATCTGATCCACACATGCTGATCGCTCAGCGCCCCTCGTTGACCGAAGAGGTCGTCGACGAGTTCCGCTCCCGGTTCGTGATCGAGCCGCTGGAGCCGGGCTTCGGCTACACCCTCGGCAACTCCCTCCGCCGCACCCTCCTGTCGTCGATCCCCGGTGCCGCTGTCACCAGCATCCGCATCGACGGCGTCCTGCACGAGTTCACCACCGTGCCGGGCGTCAAGGAGGACGTCACCGACCTGATCCTCAACATCAAGCAGCTGGTCGTCTCCTCGGAGCACGACGAGCCCGTCGTGATGTACCTGCGCAAGCAGGGCCCGGGTCTGGTCACCGCCGCCGACATCGCGCCCCCGGCCGGTGTCGAGGTGCACAACCCCGACCTGGTCCTCGCCACGCTCAACGGCAAGGGCAAGCTCGAGATGGAGCTGACGGTCGAGCGTGGCCGCGGTTACGTCTCCGCCGTGCAGAACAAGCAGGTGGGCCAGGAGATCGGCCGTATCCCGGTCGACTCCATCTACAGCCCCGTGCTGAAGGTCACGTACAAGGTCGAGGCCACGCGTGTCGAGCAGCGCACCGACTTCGACAAGCTGATCGTCGACGTCGAGACCAAGCAGGCGATGCGTCCCCGTGACGCCATGGCCTCCGCCGGCAAGACCCTGGTCGAGCTGTTCGGTCTCGCCCGCGAGCTGAACATCGACGCCGAGGGCATCGACATGGGCCCGTCCCCCACGGACGCCGCCCTGGCCGCCGACCTCGCGCTGCCGATCGAGGAGCTGGAGCTCACGGTCCGCTCCTACAACTGCCTCAAGCGTGAGGGCATCCACTCCGTGGGTGAGCTCGTGGCGCGCTCCGAGGCCGACCTGCTGGACATCCGCAACTTCGGTGCGAAGTCCATCGACGAGGTCAAGGCGAAGCTGGCCGGCATGGGCCTGGCCCTCAAGGACAGCCCGCCCGGATTCGACCCGACCGCTGCCGCGGACGCCTTCGGCGCCGACGACGACGCGGACGCGGGCTTCGTGGAGACCGAGCAGTACTGATCTCCACCACCTCCGGGGTCCGCGGCAGCGGACCCCGGATCTCCGACAGGCGACCGCCTGCTCGGATACTGACCCCGGTACCTGATACGGCCGGGGCAGACACACAGGAGAAGAACCATGCCGAAGCCCACCAAGGGTGCCCGTCTGGGCGGCAGCGCCGCGCACGAGAAGCTGCTCCTCGCGAACCTCGCGAAGTCGCTGTTCGAGCACGGCCGCATCACCACCACCGAGGCGAAGGCCCGCCGCCTGCGCCCGTACGCCGAGCGTCTGGTCACCAAGGCGAAGAAGGGCGACCTTCACAACCGCCGCCAGGTGCTCCAGGTCATCACGGACAAGAGCGTCGTCCACACGCTCTTCACCGAGATCGGCCCGCGCTACGAGAACCGTCCGGGTGGCTACACCCGCATCACCAAGATCGGTAACCGCCGTGGCGACAACGCGCCCATGGCCGTCATCGAGCTGGTCGAGGCGCTGACGGTGGCGCAGCAGGCGACCGGTGAGGCCGAGGCCGCCACCAAGCGTGCGGTCAAGGAGGCCGACGAGGCCAAGGTCGAGGAGACCAAGGCCGAGGACGCCACCGAGGCTCCGGCCGAGGAGGCCGCTGCCGAGCCCGCCGCGGAAGCGGCCGACGAAAGCACGAAGGACGCCTGAGGCTCCGCCTCGCACCGAACGGGCCTACCCCCCAGGGGGCGGGCCCGTTCCGCGTTCCCTGAGAGGATCCAGGAGTGAGTGACGAAGTACAGCCCGGTTGCGTCCGTGTCCGCCTCGACCTGTCCTACGACGGCTCGGACTTCCACGGCTGGGCCAAGCAGGCCGGGGGCCGGCGGACCGTGCAGGGCGAGATCGAGGACGCCCTGCGTACGGTGACGCGGTCCCGGGAGACGTACGAGCTGACCGTGGCCGGGCGTACGGACGCCGGGGTGCACGCGCGCGGGCAGGTCGCCCATGTCGATCTGCCCGGGGAGGTGTGGGCCGAGCACCACGGGAAGCTGCTCAAGCGGCTCGCCGGGCGCCTGCCCAGGGACGTGCGGGTGTGGGCGCTCAGGGAGGCGCCCGGCGGCTTCCACGCCCGCTTCTCCGCGATCTGGCGCCGCTACGCCTACCGCGTCACCGACAACCCCGGCGGGGTCGACCCGGTGCTGCGGGGACACGTCCTGTGGCACGACTGGCCGCTGGACGTCGACGCCATGAACGAGGCCGCCCGCCGGCTCCTCGGTGAGCACGACTTCGCCGCGTACTGCAAGAAGCGCGAGGGCGCGACCACGATCCGCACGCTCCAGGAGCTGTGGCTCGACAAGGGCGCCGACGGGATCATCACCGCGACCGTCCGTGCGGACGCCTTCTGCCACAACATGGTGCGCTCGCTCATCGGCGCGCTGCTGTTCGTGGGGGACGGGCACCGCCCGCCGGACTGGCCGGGGAAGGTGCTCGCGGCCGGGGTGCGGGACTCGGCGGTGCACGTCGTGCGGCCGCACGGGCTGACCCTCGAGGAGGTCGGCTACCCCGCGGACGAGCTGCTGGCCGCGCGGAGCAGGGAGGCGCGGAACAAGCGGTCGCTGCCCGGAGCCGGCTGCTGCTGAGGCCGTGCAACCGTCCTGTAACACGACTGTTCGGACTTACCTCCCGTAACCCGGTTATGCTTTCCCAGTACGGTCAAAGATTCGATTAGGTGCGGTCCGGGCATCGGTGAGGGTAACGGGCTTACCGGCCCGGGGAGTTCGCGAGATGAGTAGTGCCGTCGGGGATGCGCGCGCCGCGCAGCATCGCAGACGCAGACGGATCGCCGAGAGCCACGGACTGCTCCCGCAACCGCCGGACGACGCGGAGAAGTACGCGTACGTGCGCCGCCATCTGTCCGTGCTGATGGCCGGCTCGCTGGTCAGCTTCGCCTGTCTCGCCGTGAGCCAGGTGCTGTTCACGGCGTCGAGCCCGTGGTTCTGGCTGACCACGCCGCTGCTGGCGCTCGTCGTCGCGGACTACCTCATCTCCCTGTACCTGGACGGCCTGAGCAAGGACTTCGACCTGAAGGCGCACAAGGCGCTGGTGGCCGGCTGGCGGCCGGCCGCCCACCCGAGCGTCGACGTCTTCCTGCCGGTGTGCGGGGAGCCGCTGGAGGTGCTGCACAACACCTGGGTGCACGTGAACCGGCTCGCGGGGACCTATCGCGGTGAAGTGAACGTGTACGTGCTCGACGACGCCGCCGACTCCGAGGTGGGGGCCATGGCGCGCGACTTCGGCTTCCGGTACGTGGTGCGGCCCGACCGGGGCTGGTTCAAGAAGGCGGGCAACCTGCACCACGCCTTCGGGATCACCGGCGGTGAGCACATCCTCATCCTGGACGCCGACTTCGCGCCGCGCGCCGACCTGCTCGACGAACTGCTGCCGTACCTGGACGCCGACGAACGCGTGGGGATCGTGCAGTCCCCGCAGTTCTTCCGGATCACCGACCGGCAGAACTGGATCGAGCGCGGTGCCGGTGCCGTCCAGGAGCAGTTCTACCGCTCCGTGCAGACCTCCCGTGAGGGCAAGGACGGCTCGATCTGTGTCGGCTCGTGCGCGGTGTACCGGCGCTCGGCCCTCGCGCAGATCGGCGGCATCACGCTGGTCGAGCACTCCGAGGACATGTACACCGGCTTCGACCTGCGGGCCCTGGGCTGGAAGCTGCGCTACGTCCCGGTGGCGCTGTCGACGGGGGTCTGCCCGGACACGGCCGGCGCCTTCCACAACCAGCAGTACCGCTGGTGCATGGGCTCGCTGGAACTGCTCACCGGCAGAAGGTTCTGGGAACTGGACCTGAGGTTCCAGACACGGCTGTGCTACGTCTCCGGTTTCCTCTACTACCTCCAGACCGCCCTCGCGACCTTCGTCACGCCGCTCATCCCGCTCGCGCTGCTGGTCCTGCGCCCCGATCTGCTGCGCGCCGAGAACTCGCTGTGGGTGCTGCCGAGTGTGGCCTACGTGACCCTGCTGCTGCCGCTGTGGCACCGGGCGCCGTACCGGCTGGAGGCGTGGGCGGTGCGGTTGATGTACGGCTGGTCGCACGTGTTCGCCGTCTGGGACGTGCTGCGCGGCCGGCCGATGGGCTGGAAGCCCACCGGTTCGCAGGGCGCCAAGAAGAACGGGATGCGGCGCTACTGGACCGGAATGATCGTGTGGACCGGCGGGACGGCGGTGCTGTGGGTGCTGATCGCGGCCTGGCGCATGCTCACGCTGTATCCGCCGGACTTCGCCCTGATGCTGTCCGCGGGCCTGTTCTACGCCCTGGTCGTCGGGCGCGTGCTCGTGCGGCCCCGGGAGCGGACCGCATGACGCGCCGGATCGCCGCGACGGCGGCGTTGCTGCTCGCCTGCGCGCTCCTCGCGGGCTGCGCCACCTTCTCCGCGAAGGGCCGGGCGCAGTACGAGCAGGCCCGGGGCGGGGCGGCCGACCCCAGTGTGGCGGCCGTGGAGTCGGCGAAGCCCGCCGCCCCGTACGACGTGCTGCCGCTGCTGGTGCCGGCCGGGCGGAAGAAGTACCTGGGCCTGGCGGCCAGGGGCGCTCCCGCGAGCATGAAGAACGTCGAGGCGTTCGCGAAGACCGCCGGCAAGAAGCCCAACGTGGTCGAGTTCTACTCCGCCTGGGGCGACCGGTACGAGACGCGGTCCGTGCGCAACGCCTGGCGCTACGGAGCGCTCGCGTACATCGCCTGGGAGCCCTTCGAGAAGAGCCTGAAGGAGATCGCGGCGGGCGGGAGCGACGCGTACATCCGCGCCTACGCGCGTGCCGTCAGGGACCTCGACCTGCCGGTGGCGATCAGCTTCGGGCACGAGATGAACGGCTTCTGGTACCCGTGGGGGACGAAGAAGGCCACCGCCGCGCAGTTCGTCGCCGCGTTCCGGCACGTCCACGAGGTCTTCGACGAGGTGGGTGCCACCCAGGTCATCTGGGTGTGGAGCCCGAACGTCGTCAACCCCATGCCCGACGTCCGCCTGAAGCCGTACTGGCCGGGTGACGAGTACGTCGACTGGGTGGGTGTCATCGGTTACTACGCCGCCCACGGACCCGCCACCTTCGACACCCTGTACGGGCCGACCATGGACCAGGTCCGCGCCTTCACACGCAAACCGGTGATCATCGCGGAGACGGCCGCCGAGGCCGGTCCGCGCAAGCCCGCGGACATCACCGACCTCTTCCGGGGCACGGCCGCGCACGACGACGTGATCGGTTTCGTGTGGTTCGACTTCGACAAGGAGGCGGACTGGCGAGTCACCAGCGGATCAGCCTCTGCTGAAACGTTCCGCCAACAGGCCGCCGGCCGCCGCTTCGGATTCGACGTGACCAAGCCATGAGCAGTTTCCAGCCACTTCCGTGGGACCAGCAGGCCCAGGGCCAGGAGCCGTACGACCGCGAGGCATACGCCCAGCAGCCGTACGAGCAGCTGTACGGGCACCAGGCGTACCCGTGGCCGCAGGGGCCGTACCCGCAGCCCGCCGGGCAGGCGCTCCCGGAGTACTACGAGACGTACCCCTACGACCCGTACGCCGACCCCCCACCGGAGCCCGCACCGCATCCGGTCGCGCTCGCACCCGACCCCGCGCCGGAGCCCCGGCCCGGCTACCGGCTGCCCGCCGTCCCCGAGGCCTCCTGGGCCGTGGACACCCGCCGCGGCAAGCTGCTCGGACGCGGCGTGCTGCTGGTGCTGCTGCTCGTACAGGCCGGGCTGTCACTGCGGCTGCACGGGACCGCGTTCGAGGACGAGGCCCTGTACGTGGCGTCCGGGCACTACGAACTGGACAACCTGCTGCACGGCACGCGGCTGCCCGCCGACTTCGCGGGCTACTTCTCGGGCCACCCGAAGCTGTACCCGGTGCTCGCGGCCGTCGTGGACTCCCGGCTCGGACTGACCGGGGTCCGGATCCTCAGCCTGCTGTTCATGCTGGGCGCCACGGGGCTGCTGTACGCCACGACCAGGCGGCTGTTCAACCTGCGGGCGGCCCTCGGCGCGGCCGCGCTGTTCTCCGTCGTGCAGTCGACGACGGTGCTCGGCAACTTCGCCACCTACGACGCGGCCGCGATCTTCCTGCTGGCGCTGTCGATGTACGCGGTGGTGCGCACCGACCGGATGAGATCGGCCGCCGTCCTGCTCGCCGCGCCGCCCGCCGCGCTGGCCGTCGCGGTGAAGTACGCCTCCGGCCTGTACCTGCCGACCCTGGTGGTGCTCGCGGTGGTCACCGCCCACCGCCACCGCGGGCCCAGGGCCCTGGGCCGGGGGACCGTGCTGGGAGCGGGCACCGCGGCCCTGCTGGGTGCCGGCTACTCCCTGTCCGGGCCGCTGGGCGGGATCGGCTCCACCACCACCGGCCGCGCGCACGGCACCGATTCCGCCATGACCCTGCTGTGGGACAGCGGCCAGTGGGGCGGCCTGCTCTTCCTCGCGGCACTCGGCGGCTCCGTCGCGTACGTGCTGCGCGGGCGCATGGGCGAGATGCCGTGGATCGGCGGTACCACCACCCCGGGGCGCCGGCGGCGTGCCGCGCTCGGGCTGACGCTCACCGGGACCGCGCTGCTGGCTCCCGCGTACCAGGTCCACCTCCAGACCGAGGTCTCCCTCTTCAAGCACGTCGGTTTCGGCCTGCTCTTCGCCGCGCCCATGGCGGGCCTGGGCATGGCCCGCCTGGTCGGCCCGCACTTCCGGCACCCGCAGCTCGGCATCATGCTGTACGTCCTCACGCTGGTGTTCGGCATGGTGCAGGCGCAGCGGGTGTACAGCTTCCCGGACTCCTCCCGGCTCACCGCCTATCTGCGCAACGTCGTCGACCGCACGGGCCACTACCTGGCCGTGGAGCAGGAGGTACCCGCGTACTACCTGCGCGACGTCACCGGCTGGAACCAGTGGCAGAACCCCTACTACATGGACTACCGGGGCAAGGACGGCAGGCAGTACGGCGGACCGGACGCCTTCCGGCAGGCGGTGCGCGACGGACGCTTCGACGCGATCGTCATGCGCGCCGGCGTGACGCCCGACACGTACCGGGCGGTCAAGGAGGGGCTCGAGAACAACGCCCACTACCGGCTGGCCGCCGTGCTGCCGTTCACGACGAGCAACGGTGACGACGCCTACCGGGTCTGGGTCAGGCGATGAGCGGTACGACGGCCGGGTACGCCCCCGACCCGCCCGAGGCCGCCCCCGCCGGGCGGCGCGCCCGGCGGGAGGCCGAGCGGCGCGCGGGTGCCCGGGGCGGGCGCCTCGCGGCCCTGCTGGTCTTCCTGCCGCCCGCGGCCGCCGCCCTGGCGGTGGTCCTGCGCGGGATCGGCGAACGGCAGCTGTGGCGGGACGAGCACGCCACCTGGTGGGCGGCGACGCTCTCCCTCCACGACCTGAGCCTGCTGATCCGCACCGAGGACGTGGTCCGCACCCCGTACTACGTGCTGATGCACGCCTGGATCGCCGTCGCCGGGGACTCGCCGACCGCCATGCGGCTCCCGGCCGCGCTGGCCATGGCCTCCGCGGCCGGGCTGACCGCCCTCCTCGGGCGGCGTCTGTTCACCACGCGAACCGGGCTCCTCGCCGGCTTCGCGTTCGCCGTCGTGCCCTCGGTGACGCGCTACGGCCAGGAGATCCTGCCGTACGCCTTCGCGGTGGCCGCCGTTCTTCTGTCGACCCTGCTGCTCGCCAGGGCGCTGCGACAGCCCGGCCTCAAGGTGTGGGCCGGCTACGCCCTGACCGTGCCGTTGATCGGCTGGAGCGATCTGACCGCGGTCACGGTGCTCGGCGCACACCTGGCGATGGTGCTGGCCGCCCGGCGCTCCGGCGACCGGATCGCGGGCTGGGCCTACACGGCGGCCGTCGTGCCGGGCCTGTGCTTCGTCATCCCGACGGCCGTCCAGGGGGCGGGACAGGGCACGCCGGGCGCGGTGCGCGGTCCCGGCGCCGGGACGTTCCCGGAGGACCTCTTCGGGTCGTGGGCGGTGGCCGTGCCGGTGCTGGCTCTGGGCCTGACCGGCCTGTGCTTCGCCGGCCGGCACGCGCTCCCGGCCATCGTGTGGATCGCACTGCCTCCGCTGGCGGCCTGCGTGACCGCGCCGGAGCAGCGTCTCCCGCTGCCGGCGGGCCCGCTGCTGTGCACCGTTCCCGCCTGGCTGCTGCTCGCGGCGGTCGCCGTGGGCCGGCTCGCCGGGCCGGTCGCCGGACCGCGGGCCGGGGCGGGGGCGGCGGCCCGGCGGGGCATGGGCTGGGTGCTCGCCGCGGCGGCGGTCGCCGGACTCACCTGGCAGGCGCTGCCCGGTCTTCGCGAGGCCCGCGCGGACCAGCGGGGAGAGCCCGACTTCCGGGGCGCGGCACGGATCGTCGAGGCCGGGCAGCGCACGGGTGACGGGGTCGTGTTCAGCGGGGTGACGGCGGCGCGGCGGGCCATGGCCTACGAGCTGCGTGACGACCCGGGCCGCCCGCGGGACGTGCTCATGTACCGCACGCCGCAGCGGCTGGGCTCGTACGATGCGCAGGAGTGCCCGCGCCCCGCGACGTGCCTGGCGAGGGCGCGCCGGCTGTGGCTGGTGTCCCCGTCCGGTGGTCAGCCGCTGAGCGGCATGCCCAAGGCGACCGCCCGGACGATCCGGAGGGACTTCCGGACGGTGAGCACCCGGGAGCTGACCGGCCTGCGGCTCCTGCTGCTGGAGCGGACGCGCGGGACGAGCGGCGACCCGGCCGGCAAGGAGGACCCGGCCCGCCGCAAGGTGCACGTCTGAGCGTGGCGCACGGCCGCCGGGGAGCAGAGGTGCGTACGGTCGTCCCGGGGCCGGTGTCCGGTCGGCGAGCTTCCAGGTGGAGCTGAAGTACGAGGCCGTGCGGGCGGGGCAGCGCGCCGTCGAGGTCCCGATCCACTTCGAGGAGGGCACGGAGGGCGTCTCGAAGACGACCCTGCGCCGCAGCTGGAGTCGGCGGTGGTACCGATCAGGCTGCGCCTGAGATGGCGGTGACGGCCGGCTGCCGGGCTACTGGGCCGCCGCGGAGGCCTGTGCCTCGCCCCGGCGGCGGATCTGCCGGAAGGTGAACTCGGCCAGGTCGTCACCGGTCCGGAAGACCGTGGTGTCCTTCGTGGTCACGTTCTTGCCGTTGGTGAATCCGGCGATCGTGAAGTAGGCGTAGCGGCCGAGGGTGTTGGTCGTGGAGCGGCAGACGGCTGCGTTGCAGAACGCCTTGACGCCCCCGCCCGCCAGCGACTTCACGATGCTCTTGGTGTCGGCCTCGCCCTTGGCCTTGGTGGCCTTGGCCTCGGTGTCGAAGACGGCGACGCCGACGGTCACCGCGACATCGTCCTTGACGTAGCTCACCCGCAGCAGCCGGGTGCAGCCGTTGGCGGTGAGCACCTTGGGGAGGGTGCCGCCGGCGGCCGAGGCGCAGTTCGTGGTGTCGGCCGTGGGGCCCTTCTTGTAGACCGTCTCGCCCATGGTCAGCTGGGTGCCGGGGAAGAGCGTCTCGGCGCTGAGCGGGGCCTTGTCCTTCGTCGCGCTGGCTATGAAGTCCTTCGGGTCCAGCGGCGGCGGGGCGCTGGTGGGCTCGAAGGACGGCGCCGGTGCGGAGTCGCTGGGCAGCGAGGCGCTCGCGGGCAGGTTGGACGGCTGGTTCGAGGCGTTGTCGTCCCCGTTCGCCGACATGACGCCCATGGCGACGGCGGTGCCGATCGCCACGGTGGCGGCCACGCCGCCGCCGATGAACAGCACCTTGCGCCGCTTGTTCCGCGTCTCCGAGGCCTCGGCGAGCGCGGCCCAGTCCGGGGTCTGGCCGCCACCGCCGCTGTTCCAGGGCTGCTGCGAGTTCGGTTTCCAGGGATCCCACTGGGACTGGGGTCCCCCCTGCCCATAGCTCATGGGGGAGCATCTTAGACGGGCGGCGGGGGGTGCTGGTGCGGCTCTACCAGGTGCGATAGGGCACCTTTCGGCGCAACTCCACGCACGACCGGCTCGGTCGCGGGGCCTTGTTTTCCCTCCCCGGGCTCCGCCTCCGGCGCGGGGGTTTCCTGCCCTGGCCAGCCGTTTCGGCGGGCTGGGAGGTCGCCGGCCCTGGCCCCGGGGGGTTTCCCACCCACCCGCTCGCGCGGGCCGACGGGGACGTGGCCCACCCTGGGGCTCCGCCCCAGCCCGTTCGGGGGCGGCAGCCCCGTGGTGGGGGCGCCTACACTGGGGGTGAGAACCGGCGGAGCCGCGCGGTGGCGGGCGGGGCCGTTTTGACCCCGGTGCCGCGCCGCGGGTATCCTGCCTGTTCGTTGTGTATTGGCTTGCTCATTCTCACGGGACGGGCCCTTACACCGGTCCACCGGGCCGATGACCAGCGACCCCACGTACGCGGTATGCGTCGCCGCCGTGCGGTCTAGGCTGTCGTGATCGTTTCGGTGACCTGTTCAGGACCATTCACTCGAAGCGAAGGCTACGAACCGTGCGTACGTACAGCCCCAAGCCCGGCGATGTGACGCGCCAGTGGCACGTCATCGACGCTCAGGACGTTGTCCTGGGTCGTCTCGCCACCACCGCAGCGACCCTTCTCCGGGGCAAGCACAAGCCGATCTACGCGCCGCACGTCGACGCTGGTGACTTCGTCATCATCATCAACGCCGACAAGGTGCACCTCTCCGGCAACAAGCGGACCCAGAAGATGGCGTACCGCCACTCCGGCTACCCGGGTGGTCTGCGCTCCGTCCGCTACGACGAGCTCCTCGACAAGAACCCCGAGAAGGCCATCGAGAAGGCCGTCAAGGGCATGCTCCCCAAGAACTCCCTGGGCCGTCAGATGCTCTCGAAGCTGAAGGTCTACAAGGGTGACCAGCACCCGCACGCCGCCCAGCAGCCGGTGCCGTTCGAGATCACCCAGGTCGCGCAGTAAGTCCGGCCACCCCCTAAGACTGAACAGAATCTGAGGAGAATCGTGGCCGAGACCACTGCCGAGCAGCCGCTCGAAGAGCTTGACATCGACAGCTACACCACCGAGTCCGAGGTTCCGGTGGAGGGTGAGTACACCTCCGAGTCCCTCGCCTCGCGCTTCGGTGAGCCCCAGCCCGCCGCCGGCCTGGGCCGCCGCAAGAACGCCATCGCCCGCGTCCGGATCGTCCCGGGCACCGGCAAGTGGAAGATCAACGGTCGCACCCTCGAGGACTACTTCCCGAACAAGGTGCACCAGCAGGAAGTGAACGAGCCCTTCAAGGTGCTCGAGCTCGAGGGCCGCTACGACGTCATCGCCCGCATCGCGGGTGGCGGTGTCTCCGGTCAGGCCGGTGCGCTCCGTCTCGGTGTCGCCCGCGCGCTGAACGAGGCCGACGTCGACAACAACCGTGGCCCGCTCAAGAAGGCCGGCTTCCTCAAGCGCGACGACCGCGCGGTCGAGCGCAAGAAGGCCGGTCTGAAGAAGGCCCGCAAGGCCCCGCAGTACAGCAAGCGCTAACCAGCAGCTGCCTGCTCGTACTCCGAACGCCCCGGCGGCACGCCACATGTGCCGTCGGGGCGTTCGTTTATTCCAGCCAACGGCGTATAACGACACAAGACGCTCAAAGGCTAGTGTGACCGGATGTTCAGGCGGCGACCGCCATCGCAACTGACGCTTCCTCAGGAGGACAAGTGGGACGACTCTTCGGCACGGACGGTGTGCGCGGCGTCGCCAACGCGGATCTGACCGCCGAGATGGCGCTCGGCCTCTCCGTCGCCGCGGCGCACGTACTGGCCGAGGCGGGCACCTTCGAGGGGCACAGGCCGAAGGCGGTGGTCGGACGGGACCCGCGTGCGTCCGGGGAGTTCCTGGAGGCCGCCGTGGTCGCCGGCCTCGCGAGCGCCGGCGTGGACGTCCTGAGCGTCGGCGTGCTGCCGACGCCCGCGGTGGCGTACCTCACCGGGGCGCTCGGCGCCGACCTCGGTGTCATGCTCTCCGCCAGCCACAACGCCATGCCCGACAACGGCATCAAGTTCTTCGCCCGCGGCGGCCACAAGCTCGCCGACGAGCTGGAGGACCGGATCGAGGCCGTGTACGACGCCCACCGCCACGGCGAGCCCTGGGAGCGGCCGACGGGCGCCGGGGTGGGACGCGTACGGCCGTACGACGAGGGGGGTGAGCAGTACGTGAGCCACCTGCTGGGCGTGCTCCCGAACCGCCTCGACGGGCTGAAGATCGTCCTCGACGAGGCGCACGGCGCCGCCGCCCGCGTCTCGCCCGAGGCCTTCGCGCGGGCCGGTGCCGAGGTCGTCACGATCGGCGCCGAGCCGGACGGCCTGAACATCAACGACGGCTGTGGCTCCACCCACCTCGGCACACTCAAGGCCGCCGTCGTCGAACACGGCGCCGACCTCGGCATCGCCCACGACGGTGACGCCGACCGCTGCCTCGCCGTGGACCACACCGGCGAGGAGATCGACGGCGACCAGATCCTGGCCGTGCTCGCGCTGGCGATGCGGGAGCGTTCCGCACTGCGCTCCGACACCGTCGTCGCGACCGTGATGTCGAACCTGGGCTTCAAGCTGGCCATGGAGCGCGAGGGCATCCGCCTCGTGCAGACGGCTGTCGGCGACCGGTACGTCCTGGAGGAGATGAAGGAGCACGACTTCGCCCTCGGCGGCGAGCAGTCCGGCCACGTCATCATCCTCGACCACGCCACCACCGGCGACGGCACCCTGACCGGCCTGCTGCTCGCCGCCCGCGTCGCGCAGACCGGCCGCACGCTCCGGGACCTCGGCTCGGTCATGGAACGGCTGCCGCAGGTGCTGATCAACGTGCCCGACGTCGACAAGTCCCGGGTGAAGACCTCCGCCGACCTCGCCGCCGCGGTCGCCGAGGCCGAGCGGGAGCTGGGCTCGACCGGCCGCGTACTGCTCCGGTCGTCGGGCACGGAGCCGCTGGTGCGCGTGATGGTCGAGGCCGCCGACATCGACCAGGCCCGCTCGGTCGCCGGCCGGCTGGCCGACGCGGTGAAGTCGGCGCTCGGCTAGCTAGTGCTGTGGCCGGAAAGGTGTGCCGGGAAGCTCGCGGCGTCCGGTGCGGTGCCTCGCAAGGCGGAGCATCGCCCGCGTACTGGACGTACTCGGGTGATGCGACAACGCGGCGGTG
>NZ_JBEXLP010000041.1:35672-63748 GCF_040610035.1 Streptomyces sp. NPDC004542 | reverse complement strand
TCGGCGGTCAGGCCCCGGGTGGCCCGCAGGGCCTCCAGGCCGCCGGTCCGGGCGCCCCCCAGCAGGACGCCTTCGGCAACAACCGCGGCCCGGTGCCCCCGCAGCGCGGTGACAACGGCGGCAACGCCTTCGACCAGGGCCGTCAGCCCCAGCTTCCGCCGCGTGGCGGACCGCGGGCCGAACTGCCCGGCGGCAACCCGCAGCAGCGTACGCCGAGCTGGGGCGACGAGACCGGCCGGCCGCCGGTGTCGCACTCCCCGCTGGACGCCCCGCGCGGCCACGACGAGCAGGACCCGGCGCAGACCTCGCAGATGCCGCGCTTCGACGACCGGCAGGGCCTGGGCTCGACCGCGGAGATGCCGCGGATCGACGACCGGCAGGGTCCGGCCGCCACGGGCGAGTTCCCCCGCCCGGACGTGAACGGCATGAACGGCGTCAACGGCGTCAACGGCTCCCAGAACACGGGCTCGTTCATCCGCTCCGACGTCTTCGGTGCCCCCGCCGGGCAGCCGGACGGCCCGGGCACGGGCCAGTTCGCCGCCCCGCAGGCGTACGACGCCGGTTCCACCGGCCAGTTCCCCGCGCCGGGCTACGACAACAACTCCACCGGCCGGTTCGCCACCCCGGACTTCGACGGTGGGTCCACCGGGCAGCACTCCCTGCCCGGCCGCCACAACGGCTCCGGCACCGGCCAGTTCGAGCGGCCGCAGCCGGGCGGGCGGGGCGCCGACTTCGGCGCGCCGCGTCCGCCGGTCCCGGCGCAGCAGCGTCCGGTCCGGCCAGAGCCCGAGGCCCTGCCGCCGGCCACCGGTCCCGGGGACGGTCGTACACCGCTGTACGACACCTTGGAGACCAACTGGTTCCACGGTGGCCAGGGCGGCGGCCAGGGCGGACAGCGGGAACCGCAGCAGAGCAACGGCTCGGCTCCGGCCCACGCCCCGCAGCAGCCGCAGGCTCCCGCCGCCCCGGCGGCCCCACAGCGTCCCGTCACCAGCTCCTGGCGCACCTCGCCGAACGACGAACTCGTCCGGCAGGCAGAGCGCGTACGGCAGCCGGCCGCGGGCGGCGTCACCACGTCCGGCCTGCCGCGCCGGGTGCCCCGAGCGAACCTCGTCCCGGGCACGGCTCAGCAGCAACAGCACCAAACCGGTCCGCAGGTCTCGCGTTCGCCTGACGACGTACGCGGCCGGCTGACCAATCTCCGTCGGGGTATCGCGCAGGGTCGCCAGGCCGGCACCGGCCAGACCGGCAGCTTCCCGAACCCCACTCACCAGCAGGAGCGTTAGTTGAGCCCGATGAGCCAGGCGGCACAGAACCTCAACTGGTTGATCACCAACTTCGTGGACAACACCCCCGGGGTGTCCCACACCGTCGTCGTGTCCGCCGACGGTCTCCTTCTGGCGATGTCCGAAGGCTTCCCGCGTGACCGTGCCGACCAGCTGGCGGCCGTCGCGTCCGGGCTCACCTCGCTGACGGCCGGGGCCTCCCGGATCTTCGAGGGCGGCAACGTGGCGCAGACGGTCGTCGAGATGGAGCGCGGCTTTCTCTTCCTGATGTCCGTCTCGGACGGGTCGTCCCTGGCGGTCCTGGCCCACCCCGAGTGCGACATCGGCCTCGTCGGCTACGAGATGGCACTCCTGGTCGACCGCGCGGGCGCGGTGCTCACGCCCGACCTGCGCGCCGAACTACAGGGCAGTCTGCTCCACTGATCGGCTCCGGTACCACCCGTATCACCAAACCACCGTCAGGCCGCCACAATCCCCCCACCGGCCCCGTCAGACGGCTTGCCCGACCGACTTGCTGTCCCGCCCGGAGGATTCATGACCCCGCCCACCGCCTCTCATGATCCGTACGCCGAGCCGTACGGGGACGAGGGCGACCAGCCGCTGGTACGTCCCTACGCGATGACCGGTGGCCGGACCCGGCCGCGCTACCAGCTCGCCATCGAGGCGCTGATCAGCACCACGGCCGACCCGGCAGCGCTCATGGGACTGCTCCCGGAGCACCAGCGGATCTGTCACCTGTGCCGCGAGGTGAAGTCGGTCGCCGAGGTCTCGGCACTGCTCGCCATGCCGCTGGGTGTGGCGAGGATCCTCGTCGCAGACCTTGCCGAGGCCGGACTGGTGGCCATCCACCAGCCGGGCGGCGATGAGAACAACGGCGGCGCACCGGACGTGACGCTGCTCGAAAGGGTGCTCAGTGGACTTCGCAAGCTCTGACGGCGGCCGGGCGACCACCTCCGCGAAAATCGTGGTGGCGGGTGGCTTCGGCGTGGGCAAGACGACGTTCGTCGGTGCCGTCTCGGAGATCAACCCGCTGCGCACGGAGGCGGTGATGACGTCCGCGAGCGCGGGCATCGACGACCTCACCCACACCGGGGACAAGACGACCACCACGGTCGCCATGGACTTCGGCCGCATCACGCTCGACCAGGACCTGATCCTGTACCTGTTCGGCACGCCGGGCCAGGACCGCTTCTGGTTCATGTGGGACGACCTGGTGCGCGGCGCCATCGGCGCGGTGGTGCTCGTGGACACCCGGCGGCTGGCCGACTGTTTCCCCGCCGTGGACTACTTCGAGAACAGCGGTCTGCCGTTCGTCGTGGCGCTCAACGGCTTCGACGGGCAGCAGCCCTACCAGCCCGAGGAAGTACGCGAGGCGCTGCAGATCGGACCGGACACCCCGATCATCACGACCGACGCCCGGCACCGCGCCGATGCCAAGAGTGCGCTGATCACGCTGGTGGAGCACGCTCTGATGGCCCGCCTGAGGTAAGGCAAATCAAGAACGCCGTACGGCAGTTGTCGTAAATACACCGGAGCCGACTGTGGCCTTTGACACGGTCGGCTCCGGTGTTCATAACGTTTCGGCAGAGGAATCGGACGATGTCGCCACGCGTCGCGGTCAGGCGGTACCGCTGCGCGCACGAACGCCCCGCGTTTTGGCGGGGCTCGCTCTTTATGACCGTTTTATCTAGCACTTACAAGTGGATGCTTCGGCTGTTTCCGCTGTTTGGAAGTGCGCAGGCCCCCGTGCTGGAATGCCTGAACTGCCCAATAGTCAAAGACGTACTACCCCGTGGTCTGTGACACACCGGGTTCTGAGAGACTGCGGCACGACGTAGGTGCCCGCCGCCGAGAGGTTGTTGGTCGAGTGAGGCGAAGCAAGAACGGTCCCGCGCCGTCGGCCCGGGGCAACTTCACCCCGCCGCCGCGCGCTGCGGTGCCCGCCCCCGCGCCCGGTCCGGAACCGGCGGCAGCCCCCGCCAAGAGCGGCGGCCGATTCACTCCGCGCAACTGGCGTGTGCCCACCCGTCTGAACGCGATCCTGCTCATACCCGTGGCCGTCGGGCTCGTCATGGGCGGCTTCCAGGTCAGGGCCTCGATCAACACCTGGCAGGACGCCCAGGACGCGGAGAACACCGCCCGGCTGGTGCGCGCCGCCGTGAGCTACAACAACGCGCTGCTGGTCGAGCGTGACGTGAGCGCCGCGCCGCTGCTGCAGGGCAAGGGCGAGAAGGACCCGACCGTCGTCAAGGTCCGCCAGGAGACCGACCGGGCCGCCGACGCCTTCGACGCGGCCGTGCAGCACATGCCCGACCGGGAGAACCTCAACCGCCGGCTGACCCGCTTCCGTGCCGTGGAGCCGGAGCTGTCGCAGATCCGCGCGACCGCCTACACCGCCAAGCGTACGGGCGTGCAGACCGAGGAGAGCTACGTCGAGATCGAGCACCGGCTGCTCGAGTTCGCCAACGAGCTTGGCCTGGGCACCGGCAACATCACCAGCTACGGCCGTACGGTCTACGCCGTCTCACTCGCCAACGGTGCCCTCTCCCTGCAGCGCTCCATCGGCATGCACCTGCTGATCAAACCCGGTCCGGACGCCCCGAACCTGGCCACCCAGCGCATCGCCCTCTCGTCGTACGCCTACCTGGAGGGCATCGCCATCCAGGAGTACCAGAGCGGTGGCACCGATCAGGACATCGCCGCGCTGGCGGCGGCCCAGAAGAAGATCCAGAGTGAGGGCAAGGCCATGGCCCAGGCGGCCAAGGCCCAGGACCCGAACTACGTGGCGCCGCCGTCCGACCCCACCAAGATGGTCGCGGCCCTGGCGCAGCTGAAGGACACCGATCCCACCACGCGCGCCGCGCTGGCCCAGAAGGGCATCACCGCCCAGAACTGGTGGGCGGTCAACACCCTCAAGTTCAACGCCTACCGCCAGATCGAGTCCGACCTCGCCGACAACGCGGTGAACGAGGCGTCCACCATCGCGGACAACGCCCAGCGTGACGCCTACATCACCGGCGCCGCCGTGGTGATCGCCCTGCTGCTCGCGTTCATCCTGGCCGGCGCGGTCGCCCGCCAGATGAGCCGCTCGATGCGCCAGCTGCGCAACGCCGCCTTCGGCATCGCCGAGCAGCGCCTGCCGATGCTGGTCGACCAGCTCTCCCGGACCGACCCCGGCCGGGTCGACACCCGCGTCGCACCCATCCCGATCAACACGCGGGACGAGATCGGCGAGGTCGCCCGCGCCTTCGACCAGGTCCACCGCGAGGCCGTCCGGCTCGCCGCCGAGCAGGCCCTGCTGCGGGGCAACATCAACGCGATCTTCACCAACCTCTCGCGGCGCAACCAGTCGCTGATCGAGGGCCAGCTGACCCTGATCACCGACCTGGAGAACAACGAGGCCGACCCGGACCAGCTGGAGAACCTCTTCAAGCTGGACCACCTCGCGACCCGTATGCGCCGTAACGGCGAGAACCTCCTGGTCCTGGCCGGCGAGGAGCCCGGCCGCCGCTGGGACCAGCCGGTCCCGCTGGTCGACGTGCTGCGCGCCGCCTCCTCCGAGGTGGAGCAGTACGAGCGCATCGAGCTCTCCGGCGTCCCGGAGGCCGAGATCCACGGCCGCGCCGTGACCGACCTCGTGCACCTGCTCGCCGAGCTCCTGGAGAACGCCACCACGTTCTCCTCCCCGCAGACCAAGGTCCGCGTGACCGCGACCCGTCTGCCCGACGGCCGCATCATGATCGAGATCCACGACAAGGGCATCGGCCTGACGGCCGAGGACTTCGCGGACATCAACCACAAGCTGGCCAACCCGCCGACCGTGGACGCCGCGATCTCCCAGCGCATGGGCCTGTTCGTGGTCGGCCGGCTGTCCGACCGGCACGGCATCCGCGTCCAGCTGCGCCCCTCGGGCGAGCAGGCCGGTACGACCTCGCTGGTCATGCTGCCGGACGCGATCACGCACGGCGGTGGCGGCGAGCAGGCGCTGGACCGCGACGAGTTCACGGTCTCCCAGATCATCCCGGAGCAGCAGTTCCAGGGCGAGAACTTCAACCCGCAGCAGCAGCAGCTCCAGCCGATGCGCACGGCGGCCGAACTCGGCTTCGACGACAGCCGTTACGCCGACGTCCCCGACGACATCCGGGAGCTGGACCCCGTCGGCCGCTCGCTGATGCGCGAGGAGCGCCGTGCGGCCCTGGAGGCCCAGGGCCACGACCCGCAGGCGATCGAGGCCCGGCAGGACGTCCAGGAAACGCCCGCCTACGTCGAGGAGTTCGACAGCCAGGGTTACGACGGCAGCCGTACCGGCTACCAGGAGCAGCCCGCGGCCTACGACCCGCAGCAGGCGTACCAGGAGCAGCAGCAGACGGCGTACGACGAGCCGCAGCAGCCCGCGTACGACGAGCAGTACTACGCGCCGAACGGCGGCCTGCCGCAGAACGACGCCTTCTCGTCGGGTGGCGGCTACCCGGAGCCCGCGTATGCGGAGCCGGCCCAGGAGGAGCACGCGGCCGTGCACGCCGCCGCCTCCGACGCCTACCCGGCCTACGGGGAGAAGCCCTACCAGGACGACTGGCCCCAGCAGGACGGTTACCAGAACGGCTACCCGGCCCAGTACGCTCCGGAAGCGGAATCCGTGCAGGCCGGTGACGTGAGCGAGCAGGACCGCGTAGGCTTCGACCGTCCGGGACCGGCCTCCACCGCCGGCCACGCGCTGACCGACGCCGGGCTGCCCCGCCGCGGGTCCATCGCGAGCGGGTCGAACGACTCGAACGGTGCGGGGCACCTGAGCCAGGAAGCCTCGGCTCCCGCGGTGGAGAGCGACGGTGGCAGCGACTGGCGTTCGGCGAACGACCAGCGGTGGCAGCAGGCCTCGCAGCTCCGGAAGCCCAAGGCAGGCGGAGTAACCGCCTCCGGTCTGCCGCGGCGGGTGCCCAAGGCCAACCTGGTCGAGGGCGCCGCCGAGAACACTCCCCAGGGAGGCCCACAGGTCTCCCGCGCTCCGGAGGACGTCCGGGGCAGGCTGAGCAACCTGCGTCGAGGCGTTCAGCGCGGACGCAACGCAGGCAGTGGAACGAACGGCCAGGCCACTAGGAATCAGCACAGTGGTCCTGACAGCACCTACAACCAGGAGCGTTAGTGTGAGCCCGATGAGCCAGGCGGCACAGAACCTGAACTGGTTGATCACCAACTTCGTGGACAACACCCCGGGGGTGTCCCACACGGTGGTGGTCTCCGCCGACGGACTCCTTCTGGCGATGTCCGAAGGCTTCCCCCGCGACCGCGCCGACCAGCTCGCGGCCGTCGCCTCCGGTCTGACGTCTCTGACGGCAGGCGCCTCCCGGATCTTCGAGGGCGGCAGCGTGAATCAGACTGTTGTGGAGATGGAGCGGGGATTCCTGTTCATCATGTCCATTTCCGACGGTTCCTCGCTGGCGGTCCTGGCACACCCCGAGGCGGACATCGGCCTCATCGGGTACGAAATGGCGCTCCTGGTGGATCGCGCAGGCACGGTTCTTACCCCGGATCTGCGTGCGGAACTCCAGGGGAGCCTTCTCAACTAACTATCGGACGGTGCGTTTTCGCGTTCCGGGGCCGTAAGGTTTCGGGACGCGGCTCCACAGGGATGGGTGCCCGGCACGGTCGGAGGAGGAGAGAAAGTGGCAACACCCCCAGGCGGTTCCCATAACGGCAACTGGTCGTACGGGCCTGCACAGGGCCAGGGCGACGGTTCCGCGAACCGGTACAACTTCCCCTCCACCCCCAGCCACCAGCAGCCGTACGCACCGCAGGTCCCCGGCCCCTCGCCGTACGACCAGCCGCCCGCGCCGCGCATCCAGCCGGTGCAGCCGCACCGTCGTCCCGAGCAGGCGCCCGCCGGGGCTTCGAACAATCCGCTGGTCCGTCCGTATGCCATGACCGGCGGCCGGACCCGCCCGCGGTACCAGCTCGCCATCGAGGCGCTGGTGCACACCACCGCGCAGCCGCACCAGATGCAGGGCCAGTTGCCCGAGCATCAGCGGATCTGCAACCTCTGCCGTGAGATCAAGTCGGTAGCCGAGATCTCGGCCCTCCTGACGATCCCTCTCGGCGTGGCCAGGATCCTCGTCGCCGACTTGGCGGAGGCGGGCCTGGTCGCCATCCATCAGCCCGGCGGCGACGAGAACGCCGGTGGCCAGCCAGACGTGACACTGCTCGAAAGGGTGCTCAGTGGACTTCGCAAGCTCTAGCGGCGGTCCTTCCCGCTCCACCACCTCCGCGAAGATTGTGGTGGCGGGCGGCTTCGGCGTGGGCAAAACCACGTTCGTCGGCGCCGTCTCGGAGATCAACCCGCTGCGCACAGAGGCCGTGATGACGTCCGCTTCGGCCGGCATCGACGACCTCACCCATACCGGTGACAAGACGACCACCACGGTCGCCATGGACTTCGGCCGCATCACCCTGGACCAGGACCTGATCCTGTACCTGTTCGGCACCCCCGGCCAGGACCGCTTCTGGTTCATGTGGGACGACCTGGTCCGCGGCGCCATCGGCGCGATCGTCCTGGTGGACACCCGCCGTCTCGCCGACTGCTTCCCGGCGGTCGACTACTTCGAGAACTCGGGTCTCCCCTTCGTCATCGCCCTCAACGGCTTCGACGGCAATCAGCCGTACTCGCCGGACGAGGTCCGCGAGGCGCTCCAGATCGGCCCCGACGCCCCGATCATCACGACCGACGCCCGCCACCGCGCGGACGCCAAGTCGGCGCTCATCACTCTCGTGGAGCACGCGCTGATGGCGCGGCTCCGCTGACCGTCACGCATGACGTCCCTATGGAGGGGCGCGGGCCCCCCCCCGCGGGGGGCCCCCCCCCCCCCCGGCGCCCCCCCCCCCCCCGCCGTCGGACGAGCGGGACGAGCCGTGGCTCAGTAGACCGGCTTGTCGGGTTCGATCTGGTTGACCCAGCCGATGACGCCGCCGCCGACGTGGACGGCGTCGGCGAAGCCCGCGGACTTCAGCACGGCCAGGACTTCCGCACTGCGGACACCCGTCTTGCAATGCAGGACGATCTTCTTGTCCTGCGGGAGGCCCTCGAGGGCGGTGCCCATGAGGAACTCGTTCTTCGGGATCAGACGGGCGCCGGGGATGGAGACGATCTCGTACTCGTTCGGCTCGCGGACGTCGATGATGTCGATGCTCTCGCCGTCGTCGATCCACTCCTTGAGCTGCTTGGGAGTGATCGTGGAGCCGGCGGCCGCCGCCTGGGCCTCCTCGGACACGACGCCGCAGAAGGCCTCGTAGTCGATGAGTTCGGTGACGGTCGGGTTCTCGCCGCAGACCGCGCAGTTCGGGTCCTTGCGGACCTTGACCTGGCGGTACTGCATCTCCAGGGCGTCGTAGATCATCAGGCGGCCGACGAGCGGCTCACCGGTGCCCGTGAGGACCTTGATCGCCTCGGTGACCTGGATGGAGCCGATGGACGCGCACAGTACGCCCAGGACGCCGCCCTCGGCGCAGGAGGGAACCATGCCGGGGGGCGGGGGCTCCGGGTAGAGGCAGCGGTAGCAGGGACCGTGCTCGGACCAGAAGACCGAGGCCTGGCCGTCGAAGCGGTAGATGGAACCCCACACGTACGGCTTGTTCAGCAGCACGCACGCGTCGTTGACCAGGTAGCGGGTGGCGAAGTTGTCCGTGCCGTCGACGATCAGGTCGTACTGGCTGAAGATGTCCATCACGTTGTCGGCCTCGAGCCGCTCCTCGTGAAGGATCACGTTCACGTACGGGTTGATGCCCTTCACGCTGTCGCGCGCGGACTCGGCCTTGGAGCGGCCGATGTCGGACTGGCTGTGGATGATCTGGCGCTGCAGGTTCGACTCGTCGACCTCGTCGAACTCCACGATGCCGAGGGTGCCGACGCCCGCGGCGGCCAGGTACATCAGCGCCGGCGAGCCCAGGCCGCCGGCGCCGACACAGAGCACCTTGGCGTTCTTCAGCCGCTTCTGCCCGTCCATCCCGACATCGGGGATGATCAGGTGGCGGGAGTACCTGCGGACCTCGTCTACGGTGAGCTCAGGAGCTGGCTCGACCAGGGGTGGCAGCGACACGGGGACTCCGTTGGTCGGTCAAACAGTACGGTTGTTCTTCCCGTAACAGTGCCACGCCCTTTTTCATTCCGAGACACCCGTTCCGACACGCGAGACAATTTCGTCCCAGTAGCCGGGCATGCCCTCCCAGGGGTCGGCGCGGCCACGGCGATCGCTGCGGTCGGTGAACCAGATGGTCGCCGCGCCGTGCCAGCGGGCGATGCGAAGGGCTTCGTCGAGGTGGCCGCGGGGCACGCCGTGCACGAAGTGGCAGAAGCCGTCGGCCGGGTAGTCGGCGGTCCACTCGGCGACCTGCGACCAGCGGTAGTCGCTCCAGGAGCCGGAGAAGGTCACCAGCTGGTCGGCGTTCTCGGCGTATCCCGGATGGGGGTGGATGCCGTGGCCGAGGACGATGTGGGCGTCGTCACGGATCGCGCGCAGCGTGCTCACCACGCGGCGCACCCCGCCGAGCGCGGTGCGCTCGGCGGGGCAGCGGTCCAGCAGGAAGCCGTCCACCTGGTACCAGTCGAGGAAGCGGTGCGCGTCCGCGACCAGCTCGCCGAAGGCGCGCAGACCGTACCGGGCGTCGAGGTGGCCGAGGACCCGTACGCCCGCGTTGCGCAGCCGCCCGGCCGCCTGGAGGCAGTGCGGGTCGGGGCGGGCGCCGGGACCCTGGGCGACGTTGAGGACGACCCAGTGCAGGGGTGCGCCGGGGCGGACCAGCGCGTCCCATTCGGTCGGCGCGACGAGGGGGTGGGCGTAGCCGGGGACGCCGAAGCCGGTGCCGGTGCCGGTGGTCGCGGTGCCCGGTCTGGTGCTGGTCAGATACGGCATGCCGCCTCCATCCAGATGTCGGCGAGGGATTCCTCGAGATTGATCCGGGGGCGCCAGCCGAGCCGGTCGCGGGCGGTGCGCACGTCGGCCTGCTGCCAGCTGCCGCAGCCGTCCGGGTACGGGTACGCGACCGGGGCGGCGTGGTCGGCGTCGGAGCGGGGATGGCCGATGGCGGGCCGCAGCGGGCCGGGCGGGCCGTCGAGTTCGTGCAGGGCGCCGCCGTACCCGGCCACCCGAGCGAGGACGGTGGCGGCGTCCCTCAGGCGCACGGCGCGGCCCGAGCCGATGTTGATGACGCCTTGCGCGGCGGACAACGAGGCGGCGTGCACGGCACGGGCGACGTCGCGTACGTCGACGAAGTCCCGCTGGACGCCGAGGCCGCCGAGCTTGAGCTCGCCATCACCTGACTGCATGGCGCGGCGCATCGCCTCGGCGAGGCGGCCGAGCGGGGAGCCGGCCGGGGTGCCGGGGCCAGCGGGTGAGAAGACCCGGAGCACGACGGCGTCGAGGCCGGAGCCGAGGACCAGTTCGGTGGCCGCGAGCTTGCTGACTCCGTACGGGCCGCCGGGGCGGGGCACGGCGTCCTCGGCCGTGGAGGAGCCGGGCTGGCTCGGGCCGTACTCGGAGCCGCAGCCGATCTGCACCAGACGGGCGCCACAGCCGCTGCGGCGCAGAGCCTCGCAGACGGTGGCGACGGCGACGGTGTTGTGCCGGGTGAGTTCGCGGGCGCCGCCGCGGGTGGCGCCCGCGCAGTTGACGACCACGCCGGGGTGGACCGCGTCGAGGAAGCGGGTGAGCGCGCCGGGGCTGCCCGTCGCCAGGTCGAAGCGGACGTCGGCGTCGTCGCCGCGGCCGAGGGCGGTGAGCTGGACGGCCGGGTCGGCGAGCAGGCGGTCGGCGACGAAGCGGCCGAGGTAGCCGTTGGCTCCGATCAGCAGGACTCTCATCGGGCCGCTCCCGGGGTGATCGCTCCGGCTGTTCCGGTGGCTCCGGACGCTCCGGGTCGGGAGGTGGTCATCTGGTGTTCTCCTTCGAGGGGGTGGTGCGGTTGCCTGCGGCGGCCGGGTGGGGCCGCGAGGGCGGCCTCCGGGGCGGGCGGACGGTCTCTGCGGGGAGCCGGCCGGGCGTCCGGGCCTGCTCTTGTCATGACCGCTCTCCCGTCCGGTCCTCCGTCGGCGCGTGGGCCGAGGCCCGGGTCAGGGTCCGGCCGGCGTGGACCAGCAGGACCAGAGCCGCGGTCCCGCAGGCGAGGGTGGGCACACTGCCCGGGCCCCACCTGCCCACGAGCGACTCGACGGGCGCCGCCAGGAAGGCGCACCCGGGCAGGCGGCCGGTGAGGTCCAGGGCGGAGGCCGCCGCCTCCGCACCGGCCGCCACCGCCAGGACCATCGCAGGGGCGTGGCGGTGGCGGTGCACGGTGAGCAGGCGGGCCAGCAGGAGGAGGGCGCCCAGGGTGAGGGCCTGGGGGTAGGCGGCGGGTTGGTGCAGGGCCGCGCCGCACAGGGCGAGCAGGGCGGTGAGGACGGCCAGGAACAGGGCGAAGGTGCCGAACAGGGCCGGTCGCGTGGCTGCGGCGAACTCCTCCAGGCCACTGCTGGCCGTGAGTCCGCGGTGGGTCCGCACGGCGAACAGGTGGGCGCACCAGGCCGCCGGGGCGCAGCCGAGGACGAGGGCCAGTACGGGCGCGGTGGCCAGCGGCCAGGGGCCGTCCGCCGCGCCGGTCGGCAGGTGGTCCGGGCCTCCGTCCAGGACGGCTCGGAGCAGGCCGTCCCCGAGGAGGGCGTAGGCGAGCAGCCAGACGGTCGACGCGCGCGTGCGGGTCGCCGTGCGCCACGCGCGGGGGCCGGCCGGCGTGCTCAGCGGGCCGCGGCGCAGTGCCGCACGCACCGCGAGGGCCAGGGCGAGGAAGCCCGCGGCGGCCACCAGCAGGCGCGGCCGGCCATGGGTGAGGCGCAGAGCGGTCACCACCGCCGTGCCGAGGGCGCCCGGCAGGAGGGTGAGCAGCGCCCAGTCGGGACGGGTCCGGGGCGGAGCGGTGGTGTCGGCGGGCGGGGGGCCGTCGCCGTCGCGGGACGCGCGCGCGAACATCTCCTCGGCGAGCGAGAAGACGTCCCGGTGGCGAAAGCGCGCGGCGGTCCGGTCGGTGACGCCGTGTGCCTCGAGGCCCGCCGCGATCTCCAGCGGGTCCACAGACCGCTCGCACAGCCGGCGGTGCCGGTGCATCAGCGCCTTGACCGGGTCGGCGGCGCCGCGGCGGGCGGCGGAGCGGGGGGCGCCGCCGGCTCCGTCCTCACGCCGGTGGAGGGCATCGGACCCGGCCTCCCGCACCGGTCCCGGCTGGGGCCGCTCCGCCGCGTACGGTAACTCCGGCTCCGGGGCAGCCCCCAGCCTCCCCGTCGCGTCCGGCGTCGCCGTCGCGCCCGGCGTCGGCCTTTCCCCCGCAGACCACTTCTGCGACCGTGCGTCCCACGCGCCGGGGTTGCCGGGCGTTCCGGGGTGGCCCAGCTCGCCCAGGCCGCTCATCGTGCCGCCTCCGCGGCCGACCGGGTGGCCCGCACGGGGGCGCCGGTCGCCCAGCCGGGGCCCCCGCGGGCCGCGACACGGGCGGTGGGGCCGGTCCAGCGCCCGGGGACATGAGCTTCGGCGGGGACGGCGAACGGCAGGGGCTCGCCGGACTTGCCGGTGATCACACGGCGTACGGGACAGCGCGAGACGATCTCCAGGTAGATGCTCTGGAACGCCGCGATGTTCTGCTCGACGGTGAACAGTTCGAGCGCGCGGGCGCGGGCTGCGGCGCCCAGGCGCGCACGGCGCTCAGGGTCGCGCAGCAGTGTCAGGCACGCCTCGGCGAGCGCTCGGGGATTGCGCGGCGGGACGACCAGTCCGGTGCCGCCGACGGCCTCGACCACCGCACCGACGTCCGTGGACACCGTGGCCCGGCCGCAGAGCATGGCCTCGACCAGGGTGACCGGGAAGCCCTCGACGACGCTGGACAGGACGACGACGGCACCCGCCGCGTAGGCGTCGGCGAGGGTCGGGGCCTCGGGACCGCCGATCTCCTCGAAGGAGACGGGGTTCTCGCCGATCGCGTGCGCGCCGTCGGCCTCGTCCGGGAAGAGCTGTGCGGCCAGCACCTCGCAGTGCCGCAGGTACTCCCGGGCCTCCGGGCCGGTCGCCGCGCCCACGATGCGCAACCGTGCCCCGGGCTCGGCCCTGCGCACCTCGGCGAAGGCGTGCAGCAGGGACACCAGGTCCTTGGCGGGGTCCACCCGGCCGACCCACACCAGTGTGCCCGGGTCGGCGCGGTCCGGGGACTCGCCGACCTCCGCGAAGCGGGACGCCTCCATGCCCGGGTGCACGGTGCGGATCCTGACGCGGGCCGCGCCGCAGCGCTCCTGCCAGCGGCGGGCGTGCGTGTTGCCGGGCGTGATGATCGCGGCCCGCCGGTAGGTCTCGGCGGCGAGCAGGCGGTGGAAGGCGGCGAGCAGGGCCCGTACGGCCGGGGCCGCGGTGCCGGGGCCTGCGGCCAGGTAGTGGGAGCGCAGTTGTACGCCGTACTCGGTGACCAGCAGCGGCACCTCGCAGAAGTGGCCCGCGAGGAGCCCGGCCAGGGCCGCCGGGCCGCCGGTCGTGGCGTGGCACAGGTCGGCCGAGCCGAGGCTGTCGTCCTCGTACCAGTCGAGGGAGAGGGGCCGCAGGGCGCGTTCGAGGTGTGCGGCGACGGTGAGCAGTTCGAGGACACGGGCCTCGCGCGCGGTACGCGGGGCGCCGGCCGTGCGGCAGGCACGCTCCAGGGTGCGTACGGCGGTTTCGGAGCGCAGGGCGCCGGGCAGTCCGCCCTCGTCGCGGGCGAGTTCGGCGAGTCCGTACAGCGCGCTGCCGAAACGGTCCGCCAGGGCATGGGGATCGGCGTCCGGGGCCGCGCAGACCACCCCGGCGAGTTCCCCGTAGCAGTCGGCGAAGCGCCTGCGGGCGCGCCGCCCGTGCACCGCCCCGTCGTCATCGGCGGCCCACAGCGGTGCGGTCCGTACCCGGCTGACCTGCTGCGGAAGCGGGATCCAGCCCTCGTCCTCCTGCCGCTGGGTGCGGCTGAGCGCGTAGATGTCGAACTCGTGCTGCCCGAGCCCGCGCACGAGCCGGTCGCACCAGAGCCCGGCGTCACCGCTCACATACGGATAGCCACCCTCCGTCAGCAGTCCGATGCGCACGTGTGCACCCCCGATCATCTCCCGTCCGGGAAGCCGCCGTTGTCCCGGCGGCTCGTAGCGGGACGAACGTATGCGGACAAGCCGGTGGCGCGACGGACGGTTGTCCATCGCGCCACCAAAAGGGGTGAACGGTCGTAACTTTCTCGTGCGGGCCGCGTTGCGTCGCGCTAGGAGATCGCGCGGACGCACACGGTCAGGCCGCGGCGAGCTCCCGGCGGGCGGCCCGCCGTTCGGCCGCGACCCGGGGGTCCAGGGCGGGTACGGCGGCCAGCAGCTGCCTGGTGTACGGGTCCCGCGGGTCGTCGTATACCTCGTCGGCGGGTCCGCACTCCACGATCCGCCCGCGGCGCATCACCGCGACCCGGTCGCTCACCTGTCGTACGACGGCGAGGTCGTGCGCGACGAAGACCAGGGCGAGTCCGAGTTCGCGCTGCAGCTCGCCGAGCAGGGCCACCACCTGGGCCTGCGTGGTGACGTCGAGGGCGGAGACGGGCTCGTCGCAGACGATGACGCGCGGGCCGGCCGCGAGCGCCCGCGCGATGCCCACGCGCTGGCGCTGTCCGCCGCTGAACTGGTGCGGGTAGCGGTCGTAGTGCGCCCCTTCGAGACCGACGCGCTCCAGCAGTTCCGTCACGCGCCCCCGGATGCGCTCCTCATGCCGGTCCCCTCGCGCGCGCAGCGGGTCGGCGATGGACTCGCCCACGCTGCGGCGGGGGTTCAGGGAGGAGACGGGGTCCTGGAAGACCATCTGCACGGCCGGGTTCACGCCGCTCACCGCGCGGCCCTCGAAACGGACCTCGCCCGCCGTCGGCTCCAGCAGCCCGACCAGCATGCGCCCGAGCGTCGTCTTGCCGCTGCCGCTCTCGCCCACGATGCCGAGGGTCTCGCCCCGGCGGACGGTCAGCGACACGTCGTCGACGGCCGTGACCGCCCCCCTGCCGTGGCCGAACGCACGCCGGAGGCCGGTCGCCTCCAGCACGGTCTCGCCGGCCGTCCGCGAGGCGGCACGCGGCGCGTCCACGCGCGGTACCGCGCCGAGCAGCTCCCGGGTGTACGGCTCGCCGGGCGCTCCCAGGACGGTGCCGACCGGCCCGTGCTCGACCGCCTTTCCGTGCCGCATGACCAGCACCTCGTCGACGCTCTCGGCGGCCACGCCGACGTCGTGGGTGACGAGGAGGAGCCCCATGCCGGTCTCCTCGCGCAGGGTGTGCAGCAGGTCGAGGATCTGGGCCTGCACGGTCACGTCCAGCGCGGTGGTCGGCTCGTCGGCGATGAGCAGCGCGGGTGCGCACGCGAGCGCCATGGCGATCAGGGCGCGCTGGCGCATGCCGCCGCTGAACTCGTGCGGGCGCGCGCGGGACCGGCGTACCGCGTCCGGGATGCCCACCCGGTCGAGGACCTCGACGGCACGCGCGCGTGCCGCCCGTCGCGACGCGCGCGTGTGCGTGCGGTAGACCTCGGCGATCTGGTCGCCGATCGCGTAGTACGGGTCGAGCGAGGACAGCGGGTCCTGGAAGACCATGGCGGCCTTCGCCCCGCGCAGCCGGCGGAGTTCCTCGTCGGAGGCGCTTCGCACGTCGGTGCCGGCGACGTGGACCGAGCCGCCGGTCCGGGCCCCCGTGCCCCGGTGCAGGCCCAGCAGGGCGCCGGCGACCGTGGACTTGCCGGAGCCGGACTCGCCGACCAGGGCGAGGGCGGCGCCGGGCTCCAGGCGGAACGACAGCCCGTCCACGGCCCGCAGGGATCCGAACTCGACGCTCAGGTCCGTCACTTCCACCAGGCTCATGAGAGCACCACCCGTCGGTCGGCCACCGCGTACAGCACGTCCGCGGCGGCGTTGGCGAGGACCACGAAGAAGCCGACGACCAGGACCATGCCGACGACCACCGGCAGGTCGACGACGTTCACCGCGTGCACCAGCTCCTGGCCGATGCCGGGCAGGCCGAACAGGGTCTCGGTGAGGACCGCGCCGCCGACGGCCGAGCCGACGTTGTTGGCGTTCAGCGCGATGACGGGCGCCAGCGCGCCGCGCAGCGCGTGCCGCCCGACGACCGACCGCTCGCCCACGCCGTACGCGCGGAAGGTGCGGATGTGGTCCTCGGCGAGCGTCTCCAGCATGGCCGCCCTGGTGAGGCGCGCGAAGGCGGCGGCCTCGATCAGGGCCAGCGAGAGCCAGGGCAGCAGCAGGTTCCACGCCCACTGCTCGGGGTCGTCGGTGAACTTCACGTACTGCGGGAAGGGCAGCAGCCGGAGTTCGCCGCAGACGACGATCATCAGGATCAGGCCGATGACGAAGACCGGCGTGGCCCAGCCGGCCAGGGTGAGGGCGGTCAGCACCCGTTCGGTGAGCCGGCCGCGCCGCCAGGCGGAGAGGACGCCGGTGCCGACGCCCAGGACGAGCCACAGCACCATCGCGCCGAGCACGAGCGACAGGCTGACCGGGAGTCTCGCCAGGATGATGCCGGTGACCTGCTGGTCGCTCCGGTACGACAGCCCGAGGCAGGGCGCCGGGCAGTGCGCCACGGCCGTTCCCGTCGAGTAGTCCTGGCCGGCGACGATCCCCAGCAGGAAGTGCCAGTAGCGGACGTACAGCGGGTCGCCGAGTTTCAGCTGCTGGGCGACCTGGTGCACCTGCTCCGGCGAGCAGCGCGGGCCGCAGGTGATCTGGGCGACGTTGCCGGGGGTGACGTAGAAGACCACGTAGACGATCACCGAGATGGCGAACAGGGTGACCAGGGCGCCGGCGGCGCGGCGCAGGACGAATCCTCCGAAGCCGTTCACGCCTTGGCCTCCCGCTTCCGGCCGGTGCCGACGCGCAGCCGCGAGACCGCGCGCGGGTCGAGGGCCGTGCGCACGCCGTCGCCGAGGACGGTGAGGGCGAGGACGGTGACGAACAGCGCGCCGGCGGGCAGCAGCAGGTACTGCGGTGCCGCCTGGTACCAGACGTCGGCGGCCGTGAGCATCTGCCCCCAGGAGGGCGTCGGCGGCTTCACGCCGACGCCGAGGAAGGACAGGGCAGCCTCGATGGAGATGTTCGTGGGGACGAGCAGCGCCGCGTAGGTGATGATCGGTGCGGCGAGGCCCGGCAGGAGTTCCCGGCGGGCGACGCGCCAGGGGCCCCAGCCGCTCAGCCGGGCGGCCAAGACGTGGTCGAGCCCCTTCAGGGCGAGCGTCTGGGCGCGCACGATCTTCGCGATGTTGCCCCAGGCGATGAGGCCGATGACCAGGGTGACCAGGACCGGCCGCGGGAAGCCGGGCGGAACGACCGCCAGCAGTGCCAGGGACATGATCATCAGCGGCATGGAGACGATGACGTCGGTGGCCCGGCTCAACAGTTGATCAACCCAGCGGGTGCCGAGCGCGGACGCGACGCCGATGGTGACACCGAGGACGACCTGCACCACCGTCGCCGCCAGCGCGACCCCGAGGGAGACCCGCGCTCCGTACACCAGCCGCGCGAACAGATCGCGTCCGGTCTGCGGTTCGACCCCGAGCCAGTGGTCGGCGCCGATGCCGCCGAAGGATCCGACGGGCACGCCCCCGCGCGCGGAGTCGATGAGGGAGGGGTGGTAGGTGGTGGGGTCCTGGCCCTCGACGGCGGTGAGCAGCGGCGCGGCCAGCGCGACCAGGACGAGCAGCGCGACGAGGGCCGCGGCGACGAGGGCGGCGCGCTGCCCGCGCAGCCGCCGCCAGAACTGACGGGCCCCCGAGACCGCCGGGACGGAGGGGTCCGTCCCGGTGGTCCCGACGGCGACGAGTGCCTCGCTCACGGCGCTACTTCACCGCGACCTGGGAGATGTCCAGGACGCCGGTCCAGTCGCTGATCACGATGTTCTTGACGTCCTGGCCGTACAGACGCTTGTAGACGGGGTGGAACAGCGGCACCACGAGGGCCCGCTCGCCGATCTTCTCGTCCAGTGCGCCCCACCGCTCGGCCGCGGCGTCAAGGTCCGTCAACTTGTTGATCGCGTCGATCTCGGCATTGACCGACTTGTCGTTCAGCAGGCCCGTGTTGAAGTTCGCGCCGTCCTTGACGATCTGCCGGCCGTCGAAGATCGGGGCGAGGAAGGGGCCGCCGGAGGGCCAGTCGGCTCCCCAGTGGGCGAGGAAGAAGCCGGGTTCGGTCTTCACACTGTGGATCTTGTCCCGGTAGTCGTTGTCCTCCAGCCCCTGGAGCCTGACCGTGATGCCGGCCTTCTTCAGCGCGTCCTGGACGGCGGTGGCGATCTCCGGGCCGGTCTCGAAGTCCTTGCTGTTGGAGTGCGTGAGGGTCAGCGTGAGCCCGTTCTCGTAGCCGGCCTCCTTCAGCAGTTCCCCGGCCTTCGCCGCGTTGCCGGTCTTCCCGGCCGGGAAGTGGTCGTACGGCGTGTAGCCGAAGGACTTCTGGTCGGGCAGGAAGGTGGTCGCGGGCTCGGCGAGCGCCGAACCGCCCGCCGCGTTGACGACGGACGACCGGTCGATGGCGTAGGAGATCGCCTGGCGCACCTTGGCGTTGTCGAACGGCTTGACCGTCGGGTTGAACGCGATGTAGTCCGTGTAGCCGAAGTGGCCGGTGCCCACGCGCGCGGCGAGTTCCTTGTCTCCGGTCACCTTGGCGAGTTCGGCCGGGCCGAGGTTGGTGTCGGTGGTGACCGCGGCGGCGTCCGTCCCCTGGGACGCGGCGAGCCGCTGGTTGATCACCGAGGAGTCGAGCCCGGAGCGTACGTCGACCTTGTCCGGGTAGGCCTTGCGCTCCGCGTCCGTCGCCGGCGACCAGTACGTGTTGCGTTCGAGGACCAGGTGCTCGCCGTCGTTCTCGTTGCGGACCACCTTGTACGGCCCCGAGGAGAGGGGGTGCTCCTCGTACTTGGTTCCCGTGTCCTTGCTCCTGGGGACGGGTGTGAACTGGGTCTGTGTGGCCAGGTACGGGAACTCGCCCTCGGGCTTGTTCAGATGGAAGACGATGGTCCGGCTGTCCGGCGTCCCGATCGCCGACAGGCCCTTCTTGTCCTTGTACGGCCCCTGGTAGTCGGCGGCGCCGACCAGCCAGTCCCTCAGGTAGGGGGCGCCGCCGGAGAGTTCGGGGGCGAAGGAGCGCTCGATGCCGTACTTGATGTCGGCCGAGGTGATCGGGGTGCCGTCCTCGTACTTGAGGCCCTTCTTCAGGGTGTACGTCCACACGGTCGCGTTCTCGCTCGGGCGCCCGGTGTCGGTGGCCAGGTCGGGGACGACCTTGGCGCCGGCCGCGCCGTTCTCGCGATGGCGGGTGGTGAGCGTGCGGAAGACGAGGGAGGGGACGTTGCCGCCGCCGGAGGTGTACAGGCGGGCGGGGTCGAAGTCCGTCTGCGCCTCGGAGTTCAGGACCGTGAGGGTGCCGCCCTCGCGGGGTGTGGAATCGCCGCCGGAGGCCTTGGCATCGTTGTCCTTCGGCCCGCAGGCGGCGGCGCCCGCTGCCACGACCAGGCTGACGGTTGCCGCGGCCACGCGGCGCGCTCTGCGGGACGGTTGACGCATCGGAATGACGACCTCTCGGTTGGCGTGTCGGCTGCCTCTGGAGTCATCTCGGATGGCGAGACAGACAGACGAGGAATGAGACGAAAAGGAACAGACGTCTGCCCCGGGCGCCGGGTCGTCGAAAAGCCGTGACCACGTCACGGGGAAAGTGCTGGGAATCGAGACGCGAACGCCGGGAGGAGGCGTCAGCGACAGTGGATGTCGGCCACGCAGAGCGCGGTCACGCCGAGGAGCGCCAGCTCGATGGCGGCGCTGCTGTCGGCGAAAGGACTGGACCACATGCGCAGAAATATGAACGAACTTTCGGCGCATGTCAACGCGAGACCGGCGCCGCCCGTCAACTCCTCGGGTAGGGCCAGGGGTTGGGCAGGCAGTGGATGCCGTCGTGGTTCAGGAACTTGGTCTGCTGCTGCATCACCGGAGCAAGCTGGCCGTTCTTGTCGCAGGTGACATGGCCGTAGCCGAGCCGGTGGCCGACCTCGTGGTTGATGAGCATCTGACGGTAGGCGTGCATCTCGTCACCGTAGGTCTTCGAGCCCTGCGCCCAGCGATAGGCGTTGATCATCACGCGTTCGGTGGCGGCCGAGTCGCAGGAGACGTTGTCCTCCGTGGTGTCCAGGCCGGACTTGGCGCACCACGCGGCGGTGGTGCCGGGACTGGCCAGGGTGATCACGAAGTCCGGCTTGCCGGAGGAGACCCGCTCGAAGGTGCGGGCGCCGCCGTGGGCCCAGCTGCGGTCGTCGTTGAGGGTCTTCTGCACGGCCTGGGCGAAGAGCTCGCCGTCCAGGCCGAGTCCCCGCTCGACGTCCACCCGGTAGGTGTACGTGCGGCCCTTGCCGGGCGCCTTGTCCGTACCGGGGACCGCGTCGAACTTCCCCGGCCCCTTCAGGGTGACGCCGAGCGGGTACGTGGCGGCCATCTTCTGGGCGTACGTCAGCGTCGCCACGGCCGGGGACCCGGAAGGCGCCGGCCGGGCGTCCCCGCGCGAGACGGAGTCGCCGGCGTCGGACCCGTCGGGGGCGGAGCGGGACTGCGCGGTGGTGTCGTCGCGGCCGTCGGTGACCTGCCCGGCCACGATCACCGCCAGCACGGTGGTCACGGCGGCCGCCGCGACACCGGTGAAGGTCCGCCCCTTGCTTCCCTTGGACAGCGCGGGATCACCGGCCGGGGGTGCGCCGTCGTCCCGGCCGCCGGTCTCGGGCGTCCGGGTCGGCGCGGGAACGCGCGACTCCGTGCGCCGCGTGCCGGCTCCCGGCCGGGGTGCGAAGACGTCGTCGTCCTCCTCGAGCCCTCGGTCGAAGGCGTCGACGTACTCCTTGCGGGGCCCGCCGGGAACCCCCTGCCGCTGCCGCGGCAGGCCGGCTCGGGGCCCGGCCGCGCCGGAACGCACGTCGCTCCCGCCCTCACCCCGGCCCGGGAACTCGCCCCAGCCGCCGCCGGGCTCCCGCTGCTCGGGGTGGCCACCGCGGGCCCGGGCCGGCGTACCCGTGAAGGGGCGGGGCACGCCACCGGCCGGGGTGCCGTCCTGTGTACGCGGCACATCACGCGCCTGAGCACCGTTCTGCATACGCGGCATACCACGCGCCGGAGTGCCGTCCTGCATACGCGGCACACCGTGCGCCGGAGTGCCGTCAGGCGTACGAGGTACATTCCGAGCGGGCGTGGCCTGAGCGGACGTCCCGGCGGGGCCGCGCGGCACCCCGTGTCCCGCTCCCCCGTCCATCGGCGCCCGGCGCTGTCCCGGCACCGGTACGGGTCCGGCTTCCGGCCGCGCCCCCGGCATCGTCCCCGGAGCCGCACCCGGCTCCCGCCGGTCCGGGGCGGTGCCCTGTCCGGTGGGGCTCCCGCCGGAGGTCTGTGCGGTTGTGGCCGCGGAGGCCGGGTCACCCTTGGGTGCCTTACCGCGGCGGCTGTGGCGTCCCACGTCGCCCCTCAGCCCCCCGCGCCCGTGCCGGCGGTGTCCGCGCCGCCTTGGAACCGCACCTCGCCCACCTCGGCGAAAAGCTCCCGGAAGGCACCGGCCACCGTGTCCGGGTACTCCATCATCGCCACGTGCCCGGCGTCCGGCAGGGACAGCAGACGGGAGTCACGGAAGGAACGGGCCGCCTTCCGCGCCATGCGGTAGCCGACCAGCTGGTCACGGCCGCCGTAGACGAGGAGCGTCGGGGCGAGGACGCGTTCGGCCTGGCGCCAGAGGCCGTGCTGGCCGCCCAGTGTGTAGGCGTTGACGATCCCGCGCGCGGAGCGCGTCATGGCGTCCCAGAAGTAGGGCAGCCGCTGCCGTCGCTCCAGCTCCTCCACGGCGTGCCGGAACGCCTCGGGCGACACCCGCCCGGGGTCCCCGTAGCACAGGGCCATGACACCCCGGACGCGCTGCTCGGCCGTCCACTCCCTGGTGAGGCGGGTGAAGAGACCGGCCACACCGGGCACGCCCAGCAGAGCCGTCGGCACGGCCGTGCGCTGCACGTACAGTTCGGGAAGCGCGGGCGAGACCAGCGTGAGCGTCCGGACGAGATCGGGCCGCACGGCGGCCACGCGCGTGGTGACCGCGCCGCCCAGGGAATTGCCGAAGAGGTGGACCGGGCCACGGCCGGCCGCGTCGAGATAGCGGATGACCGCGCGCGCGTGTCCGGTGACGGAGTAGTCGCCGTCGTCCGGCGGCGGCGAGTCCCCGAAGCCCGGCAGGTCGACCGCCTCGCTGTCGACGAAGCCGTCGAGCTCGAGCATCAGCGCCGACCAGTTCTGCGAGGAACCGCCGAGCCCGTGCACGTACAGCGCGGGCGGCAGCCCCTCGCGCGCGGGTGGTCTCGACCGGACGGTCAGCGTGACCCCCGGCAGACCCACCGACCTGAGGCGCTCACCCTCCGCGACCCGGACGGGCGACACCCTCGGGAGGACGCTCGCGGCCGGCACGGACGGCAACTCGGTCGAAGACATGGGGCAATGTTACGAGACGATCACACACTGGCTCACGTGTTCGCCGTCACAGCATGGAACGCTCCGCACCGGTGAACCGGCCGATGAGCCGCACGACGATCGGGGGCAGATGGCATAGCGTCCGCATCGGGTGTCTCCTACGCTCGTACGAAGGGCACCCGCATGTGGCCCCTGCTGCTTCCATGCTTCCGGGGACGTTCGTAGGAAGGGAGCCCACCATGGCCTATGACCCCAGCGATCCCGAGACGTTTCAGGAGCTCGAGACCGAGGATGACCTGACGGAGATCGACGTCGAGGCCCCCGAGGTCGACGCCGCGGAGCAGCACGCGGACCTCGCCCCGGACCACGACGACCCCCTCACGGGAGTGGAGCCGGACCGCGCGAGCGAGGCGGACCTCATCGAACAGGCACGGGTCGTCTCCCTCGACGAGGACGACTACCGCTGACCGCCGGCCGGTCATCTCCGGCCAGGTACGAAGCCACCTGCCCGGTTTTATGGCCGTCCGTACCGCTTTCCGCATCGTCCGGTACGTGAAATTCTGCGCTCTCACCGCGCACAGCACGGTTACCGAAAAGTACGATGGCCGCGCGGCGCACACCGCATGTGGACGTGATTTTGGGAGGCGGCGTGACAGCCATCGAGCAGACAGAGGCGGCACGCCCGCGGGGCACTCGCCTGCCGCGCCGTGCCCGCCGGAACCAGCTCCTGGGCGCCGCCCAGGAAGTCTTCGTGGCCCAGGGGTACCACGCGGCTGCCATGGACGACATCGCCGAGCGCGCCGGCGTCAGCAAGCCGGTGCTCTACCAGCACTTCCCGGGCAAGCTGGACCTCTACCTCGCGCTGCTGGACCAGCACTGCGAGTCGCTGATCCAGTCGGTACGGAACGCCCTCGCCTCGACGACCGACAACAAGCAGCGCGTGAGGGCGACGATGGACGCCTACTTCGCGTACGTGGAGGACGACGGCGGCGCCTTCCGCCTGGTCTTCGAGTCGGACCTGACGAACGAGCCCGCGGTGCGCGAACGCGTCGACAAGGTCACCAACGAGTGCGCCGAGGCGATCTGCGACGTCATCGCCGAGGACACGGGCCTGTCGCGGGCCGAGTCGATGCTGCTGGCCTCCGGCCTCGGCGGGCTCGCCCAGGTGGTGGCCCGCTCCTGGCTGCACAGCGACCGCAGCGTCCCGCGCGACCAGGCGGTGCAGCTGCTGGCCTCGCTGGCCTGGCGGGGCATCGCGGGCTTCCCGCTGCACGGCATCGAGCAGCACTGAGCACGCGGGACGCGCGCGTGGCGGGCACGTCGGACCGTTCCCGTCCGCTGTTCGCTCATGGCGTTCCTGCCCAGAACGTGTACGTCCCCTCACCGGGCTAATGTGTGCTGGGTACGGCGCGGAAGGTCGCGCACTCACTGACCGTCGGAGGGACATAGCCGTGGAGGTCAAGATCGGCGTGCAGCACGCGCCCCGCGAGATCGTTCTGGAGAGCGGTCAGAGCGCGGAGGAGGTCGAGCGCGTGGTGGCCGAGGCGCTGGCCGGAAAGACGCAACTGCTGAGCCTCGAGGACGAGAAGGGCCGCAAGGTCCTGGTCCCGGCGGACCGCTTGGCGTACGTCGAGCTCGGCGAGCCGACCGTCCGGAAGGTGGGCTTCGGCCCGCTGTAGCCGGTACGCGGGAGACGTCCTACGCACGGGGAGGGGGCCCGTCGGCGAAGAGCCGACGGGCCCCCTCCCCGTGCGGACCGGCTCCACAAAGAGAGCACGAGTCACCCACAGGGGAGGATTGCATTCCGCAGGTCACGGGTATGACGGGCTACGACCGTGAAGCGCAGCCGGCCGCGTGGGAGGGACCCGTAATGATCCTGGAAGCTCTGGGCTCCGCCGTGCTCGGTCTGGTGCTGGCCTGGGCCGCGGTGCACCGGCTCGCCCACCGGCTGCCCGCCCGCGCCCTGGTGTTCGGCACGGGCGTCACCGGAGCCCTCTTCGGGGACTTCGTCACCCACAGCGCACTGGGCCCCGGCAGCGTCCTGCCGAGCCTGCTCGGCGCGGCAGCCGTCTCCGCGGCGTCGCTGTCCCTCCTGCTGCGCCCGGCCGGCCGCCTGCGCCGACGATCGGCCCCGGCGTAGGGGCACCCGCACCCGCACCCGCACCCGCACCCGCACCCGCCGAAGAGCTACGCCGCGAGGCCGAGCGCGGCCATCCGCTTGGTGTGGGCCTCGGTGATCCGGGAGAACATCCGGCCGACCTCCGCCAGGTCGAAGCCGTCCGCCACGCCACCGACGAGCATCGTGGACAGGGCGTCCCGGTCGGCGACCACCCGCTGGGACTGCGACAGGGCCTCGCCCATCAGACGCCGCGCCCACAGGGCGAGCCGGCCGCCCACGCGGGGGTCGGCGTCGATGGCGGCGCGCACCTTCTCCACCGCGAAACCGGCGTGCCCGGTGTCGTCGAGGACGGCCAGCACCAGCTCGCGGGTGTCGGAGTCGAGGCGGGCGGCGACCTCCCGGTAGAAGTCGCTGGCGATCGAGTCGCCGACGTACGCCTTGACCAGGCCCTCCAGCCAGTCGGAGGGCGCGGTCTGCTTGTGGAAGCCGTCGAGTGCCGCCACGAACGGCTCCATGGCCGAGGTCGGCTCCGCGCCGATCTCGGTGAGCCGGTCCCGCAGCCGCTCGAAGTGGTGGAACTCCGCCGAGGCCATCTTCGCCAGTTCCGCCTTGTCCTCCAGCGTGGGCGCCAGCTTGGCGTCCTCGGCGAGACGCTCGAACGCCGCGAGCTCCCCGTAGGCGAGCGCCCCGAGCAGGTCCACGACCGCGGCGCGGTACTGCGGGTCGGCGGAGGCCTTGGCCCAGTCCTGGGCGGCGACGCCGGTGTGTTCGGCGGTGGCGTTGTCAGGCTTGTCAGAGCTCGTCATGAAGCGCACAATAGCCCGCTCACCGCTCGGATGAGGCCCTGGTCAAGCACTGTGACGACGACTACGTGACCGAATCGGCCATCGCATGTGCACGATTCCGGGGTATGGTGGTAATGCGCCTGCTGAGTACGCCGACGTACCTCGACGTACCTCGACAGGCCGCACGCATGAGGATGCCCGGTCGGTGGCCCGATCGGCTCCGACCCGACAGCCCTCCGCGGTCGTACGCCCCTGTACGTACGACGACCGGAGGGGACCCTCAGCGGTTCGAGCGCTGGAGCGTTGGCAGAGGTCCCGTGCCACGGCTCGCCCTCGGCGGTTCGCCCGTCCGGCAGCCGGCGTCCCCGGCACGGTCCGACACGACCCCCTCGCTCGCCCTCGCGCCGCACACACAGAAGAGGCAGCACCCTGACTACGACGTTTCGAGAACTCGGAATCCTCCCCGAGACCGCCGAGGCCCTGGAGGCCGTCGGCATCACCAACCCCTTCCCCATCCAGGAGATGACGCTGCCCGTGGCCCTCTCGGGCACGGACGTCATCGGCCAGGCCAAGACCGGCACCGGCAAGACGCTGGGCTTCGGCCTTCCGCTCCTCGAGCGCGTGACCGTCCCCGCCGACGTGGAGGCGGGCCGCGCCCAGCCCGAGGATCTGACCGAGGCCCCGCAGGCGCTCGTCGTCGTCCCCACGCGCGAGCTGTGCACGCAGGTCACCAACGACCTGCTGACCGCGGGCAAGGTACGCAACGTACGCGTGGTGGCGATCTACGGCGGCCGGGCCTACGAGCCGCAGGTCGAGGCGCTGAAGAAGGGCGTCGACGTGGTCGTCGGCACCCCGGGCCGGCTGCTGGACCTGGCCGGCCAGAAGAAGCTGAACCTGAAGCACGTGAAGTGCCTGGTCCTCGACGAGGCCGACGAGATGCTCGACCTGGGCTTCCTGCCCGACGTCGAGAAGATCATCGACATGCTGCCGGCCAGGCGCCAGACCATGCTGTTCTCGGCGACCATGCCGGGCGCGGTGATCGGCCTCGCGCGCCGCTACATGTCCCGGCCCACCCACATCCGCGCCACCGCGCCGGACGACGAGGGCGTGACGGTCGCCAACATCAAGCAGTTCGTCTACCGCGCGCACTCCATGGACAAGCCGGAGATGGTCGCCCGCATCCTGCAGGCCGAGGGCCGCGGACTGGCGATGATCTTCTGCCGTACCAAGCGCACGGCGGCCGACATCGCCGAGCAGCTCCAGCGCCGCGGGTTCGCCTCCGGCGCGGTCCACGGCGACCTCGGACAGGGCGCCCGCGAGCAGGCGCTGCGCGCCTTCCGCAACGGCAAGGTGGACGTCCTCGTCTGCACCGACGTCGCCGCGCGCGGCATCGACGTCGAGGGCGTGACCCACGTCATCAACTACCAGTCCCCCGAGGACGAGAAGACGTACCTGCACCGGGTCGGCCGTACCGGCCGCGCGGGCGCGAAGGGTACGGCGATCACCTTCGTCGACTGGGACGACATCCCGCGCTGGCAGCTGATCAACAAGGCGCTGGAGCTGGACTTCAACGACCCGGTGGAGACGTACTCGAGCTCTCCGCACCTGTTCTCGGACCTCGGCATCCCCGAGGGCACCAAGGGCACCCTGCCGCGCTCGGAGCGGACCCGCGCCGGGCTGGACGCGGAGGTGCTGGAGGACCTGGGCGAGACCGGTGGCCGCGGTGCGCGCACCCGTGGTGGCCGGGGCGGCAGGGGTGACTCCCGGGGCGGTGACGCCCCTACCGCCGAGCGCGAGCGTCCCGCGCGTACACCGCGCAGCCGCCGCCGCACGCGCGGCGGGGCTCCGCTGGACTCCGCGCCCGGCACGGCGCCCACGGGCTCCGCGTCGCCGGCCGCCGAGGCGGGCGCGGCGGAGGAGACCACCGCGCCCCGCACGCTGCGCCGCCGTCGCCGCACGCGCGGCGGGGCCCCGGCGGAGGCGGCTCCGGCCGTCGCGGCCACCGAGACCGTGGTGAGCGAGACCGTGGTGAGCGAGACCGTGGTGAGCGAGGTCACGCCGACCGCGGAGGCCGTCGTGGCGACGGCGGAGGGCGAGGCCACGGCCGACGCCACCGAGAAGCCGCGCCGCCGCCGCACCCGCAAAGCCGCGGAGCCGGCCGTCGCGGCACCGGCCGAGGCAGCGCCCGCGGTCGAGACCGAGGTGACCCCCGTCGTGGAGGCACCGGAGGAGAAGCCGCGTCGCCGCACCCGCAAGACCGCGGCAACCGCCGAAGCCGCGCTCGACACCGCCGAAACCACCGAGGCCAAGCCCCAGGCACGCCGCACCCGCAAGACCGCGGCAACCGCACCCACCACGGCCACCGCCGAAAC
>NZ_JBEXLP010000041.1:0-35572 GCF_040610035.1 Streptomyces sp. NPDC004542 | reverse complement strand
GCCAAGCCCCAGGCACGCCGCACCCGCAAGACCGCGGCAACCGCACCCACCACGGCCACCGCCGAAACCCCGGCCAGCCCGGCGGACGCGGAGCCAGAGGCCAAGCCCAGGGCACGCCGCACCCGCAAGACCACGGCAACCGCCGAAGCGGCGCTCGACACCGCCGAAACCACCGAGGCCAAGCCCCAGGCACGCCGCACCCGCAAGACCGCGGCAACCGCACCCACCACGGCCACCGCCGAAACCCCGGCCAGCCCGGCGGACGCGGAGCCAGAGGCCAAGCCCAGGGCACGCCGCACCCGGAAGGCCGTCGCCGAGATCCCGGCGCAGGCCGGTGGTGAGGAGGCGGAGGTCAAGCCGCGGCGCCGTACGCGCAAGACGGCGGAGGCGGCGGTCGACACCGCCGAGGCGAAGCCGAAGCCCCGCCGCACCCGCAAGACCGCGGCGGCGGCAGCCACCACGGCCACCGCCGAGGCCCCGGAGGCCTGATCCGGCACCACCGGAGCGGCATGCGACGCGGTACCCCGACGGCCCGGCCCACCCCGTGTGGGGCCGGGCCGTCGGCGTACCGCCCTTCTTCCCCTCCCGATAACCTCTGCTCATGAGCAGGCCTCCCACCTTCGTCCCGCCCCCCGGCGCCCGCGCCTACCGGCTGCGCACCGCGCGCGGTGAGTTCGCAGTCGTCGACGCGCCCGTGGCCGCCGGTGTGGAGCCCAGGGGGGTCGCGCTGCTGGTGCCCGGGTTCACGGGCAGCAAGGAGGACTTCAACCCGCTGCAGGTACCGCTCGGAGAGCGCGGCTACCGGACCGTCGCCGTCGACGGCCGCGGCCAGTTCGAGTCGGACGGGCACGAGCACGACGAATCCGTTTACGCGCAGGAGGAGTTGGCGCGGGACCTGTTGGCGCAGGTGGAGGCGCTGGGTACGGAGGTGCATCTGCTGGGGCACTCCCTGGGCGGGCAGATCTCCCGTGCCGCCGTCCTCACCGACCACTCGTCCTTCCGCTCGCTCACCCTGATGGCCTCCGGGCCGGCGCAGATCTCCGTCGGTCAGCAGCAGCGCGTGAAGCTGCTGCGCGACGCGCTCGCCGTGATGACGATGGCCGAGGTGTGGGAGACCATCCAGGCGATGGAGCTGCCCGAGGAGGCCGGCACGGGTGCGCTGGACGGCGGCCTCGACGGCCGGGAGGACCTGCGGCGCCGCTGGCTGGGCAACAAGCCCGCGCAGCTCATCGCCACCGGACGGCAGTTGTGCGCGGAGCCGGACCGGGTCGCCGAGCTGGCCGCCGTGCCGCTGCGCTTCCACGTGCTGTCCGGCGCGGCCGATGACACCTGGCCGGTGCCGCTCCTGGACGAGATGGCCGTACGGCTCCGTGCGTGCCGCACGGTCATCGAAGGTGCCCTGCACTCGCCCAACACCGACCAGCCGTCGGCGACCGCCCGCGCCCTGGCCGACTTCTGGGACGACGGCGACCACCCGGCCGGGCCGCCGGACAGCCTCTAGTACCGCCTCAGTACCGCGTCAGTACCAGGTCGGCGCTCCGGGTCGGCGCTCCGCGTCAGTACTGCGTCTGCAGGTGCTCCCAGAACCCGTCCCGCAGGGCGCGCCGCAGGTCGGCCTGGCCGCGCAGGGAGTACTGGAGGATGCCCTCGGCCTCGACGAGGAGGTCCTGGTCGACGGAGCCGGGCAGGTAGGGGTGGCCGGGCAGCAGCTCCACCAGGGCGTCCCGGCCCCGGGCGGCGAGCCACTTCGCCGCGATCTGGGCGCCGACGAAGCGGACGTCCTCGCGGGTGGGCCTGGCCGCGGCCGACGCGTCGTAGGCGAGGGCCGTGCGCCGGGAGACGTACGGCTTGAAGAACTCCAGGTCGAAGGTGCGCTGGCTGTCGACCTCCCAGAGCAGCGGCTCGGCCTGGTTGCGCCCTTCGGGGGCCTCGATGCCCCAGAGGTGGACGCGGGCGCCGTACCCCTGCGCCGCCTCCACCGCCGAGACCAGGTCCTCGTCGCCGCCGAGGAGGGCCGCGTCGCTGATCGCGCGGTGGCGGGCGAGGGACTCCAGGTCGGAGCGGATGAGCGAGTCGACGCCCTTCTGCTGGTTGTTCGCGTTGAGGTTGCCCAGACGGACCTTGACGTCGGGCAGTTCGGCGATGGTCTGCTGTTCGGCGGTGTGGATGCGGCGCCGGGCGCCGTCGTACCAGTAGACCCGCAGCAGCCTGCTGTCCGCGAAGATGGTGCGGGCGCGGTCGATCAGCGCGTCGATGAGCCCCTCGGCGTCGAGGTCGAAGGCCCGGCGGTCCTCGGTCCCGGCCACCAGTCGGCCCGCGGCCGCGTAGAGGTAGCCCGCGTCGACGAAGATCGCGTGGGTCGAGGGCGTCTTCGCCACTTCGGCGAGCATGCGCTGAAGCAGCTCGTTCGTGCGGTCGATACGGGCTTGCAGGGCCGCGAGGTCGTCGTTCATCGACTCCATTGTCCCGGCGGTCACGCTGCGAACACAACCGATCCCGGTCAGTCTCCTGATTAAGCCTTACCGGTCAGTAGTTAGTCGTTCGAAAAATTTCTTTAGCGTAGGGAATGTTTGTAACACACAGCCCGTTGAATACGTATGTCACGACGACACCAGTAGTTCTCCGCAGGAGGATGACCAGACGAAGGGAGAAGCCATGCGCTTCGAGATCATGCGACTCGACGAGGTCGACGGCAGCACCGTGGACAGCACCGTCGTGGACGCCGCCTCCGTCAACCGGATCGTGCAGCAGGCCGCCGCCGTAGGGCAGCGTCTGTGGATCCGGCCGGCCGAAACCCCGGCCTCATAACAGACGCGGATCACCGCAGAAGCTTCAGAGCCCCCGTACGGCACCGTGCCGTACGGGGGCTCTGCGCAGGGCGGGCGCACCTGGCGTTCAGGCGCCCCTGATCACCTGGAGGATGCCGTTGATGATCTGCTGCACGGCGATCGCGGACAGCATCATGCCCGCGAGCCGCGTCACCAGGACGACGCCGCCGTCCTTGATGACCCGGATGATCAGCAGCGAGTAGCGCATCACCAGCCACAGCACGACATGTATGGCGAGGATCGCGGACCACACCGACACCTGCGTGGCGACACTGCCGGCCTTCTGCACGGCCAGGATCACGGACACGATGGCTCCTGGGCCCGCCAGCAGCGGCATGCCCAGCGGCACGAGGGCGACGTTGACGTCCTTGGTCTGCTTGGGCTCGTCGGTCTTGCCGGTGAGCAGGTCGAGCGCGATCAGCAGCAGGAGCAGCCCGCCCGCGATCATCAGCGCGGGGACGGAGACTTGCAGGTAGTCGAGGATCTGGTGGCCGAGGACACCGAACACGGCGATGACGCCGCCGGCCACGCAGACCGCCTGGAACGCCATCCGCTTCTGCACCTTGGCGGGGCGTCCGGCGGTCAGGGCCAGGAAGATCGGGGTGATCCCGGGGGGATCCATGATGACGAAAAGGGTGAGGAACAGGGAGCCGAAGACGGCGACATCGAACATGGTCGGGGAGAGGCCTTGCTGGAAGAGGAACGACGGAGGAACGACAGAGGAAGGACCGGGCGGGACACGGCCGCGACCGGCACGTCCGACAGAGAGACGACCGGACCGGCAGCCGGCCGGGACCCGTGGTCGGCGGGGAGACGACCGGGACCGGCAGCCGGCAGAGACACGACCGGGACCCCGGCACGGCCGGCGGAGAGGCGGCCGGGGCGGATACGGACGAGCGGGTGAGGGCGCCGGGCCCTCAGGCTCCGCCGGTCCCCGGCACCGGGAACGCCCCGGTCGCCCGCCGGGTGATCTCCCCGTACACCTCGGGGTCCGTCGTGTACGCGCCCAGCGCCACGGTCTTCCGGCTGCCGTGGTAGTCCGAGGACCCCGTGACCAGCAGCCCCAACTCCCGCGCCAGCCCGCGCAGCCGCGCCCGGGCGTCGGCGTCGTGGTCCATGTGGTCGACCTCGATGCCGTCCAGGCCGGCCGCGGCCAGCTCGGCGATGCGGGCCTCGGGCACCGTACGGCCCCGCTTGGCCGCGGCCGGGTGCGCGAAGACGCAGACTCCGCCCGCGCCCTTGACCAGCCGGATCGCCTCGAACGGGTCGGTCTCGTGCTTCTCCACGAAGGCCCGGCCGCCGTCGGCCAGCCACTGGTCGGTGAACGCGTCGCTCACCGTGGGCACGACGCCCAGCTCGACCAGCGCGGAGGCGACGTGCGGGCGCCCGACCGAGCCCTCCCCGGCGATGCGCTTCACCTGCTCCCAGGTGACCGGCACGCCGAGTTCGTTCAGCTTGGCGATCATGCCCTTGGCCCGGGGCACCCGGTCGTCCCGGACGAGCTCGCGCTCGGCGAGCAGGGCGGGCTCCTCGGGGTCGAAGAGGTAGGCCAGCATGTGCAGGGAGATGCCGTCGATGCGGCAGGACAGCTCGGCGCCGGGGACCAGGGTGAGGCCCTCGGGCAGCGCGGCGATGGCCTCGGCGTACCCGCGGGTGGTGTCGTGGTCGGTCAGCGCGACGACGTCCAGACCGGCCGCGGCGGCGTTCTTCACCAGTTCGGCCGGGGTGTCCGTGCCGTCGGAGGCCGTGGAGTGGCAGTGCAGATCGATGCGCACGACGCGGACTCCAGACGGGACGGTACGGAAGGGGACACCTAAGGATAGCGGTGCCGAAGGGATGCCCCGTCACACCCGCAACCGCCCTGCGCCCCCTACACCCCGCGGTCCCCCTACAGCCCCCTCGCAGGAGGCCCTCACAGTCCCCCTGCGGTGCCCCTGCAGTCCCCTCGCAGGCCCCCACAGTCCCCCCGCGGTCCCCCACGGTCCCCCTGGAGCCGCCCCTCAGGGCTCCAGCAGCCGGGGGGACAGCGCGCCGCAGGGCACGAGCTCCAGCTCCGCCCCGGCGTCCCGCAGGTCCGTGAGGACCAGCTCGTCGTACATGAGCAGCCCGGTCGTCTCCGGCCACACCACCGCCCACAGCCAGAGTCCGAGCGCCTCACCCGCGAAGACGGCGCGGTCGTCGGGGGTGCGGTAGACGTGCCAGAGCGGGGTGGGGCGGCCGGCGGCGAGGACCTTGGCCTGCGGCGGCTTCTCGACGTTCATGTACGGCCCCGGGTCCGGGGCGTCGATGCCCGCGTAGCGCGCGCCGAGGCCGACGCCGAGTTCCTCGGCGACCAGGATCAGCTCCCCCACCCCGCCGAGCGGGCCGGGTCCGGAGCAGGCCACGGCGGTGGCCCGGCCGCCGCTGCGGTCGTCACCGGCGTACCGCACGCCGGTGAACAGCCAGCCGACCGGCAGCGGCCATGGCATCCACACCGGCACCTGGGTGCGATGCAGGACCACGTTGAGCGCCTCGACGCTGGGCGGGATCACGGGCTGCAGCGGATGCACCGATCCGTGCGCATCACACTGCCAGGAATCGGCGAAAAGACCGGGAGCCCTGACCCGGCCACCACACTTCGGGCAACTGGGTTCGCCCCTCATAGGGCTCCACGGTCCTACCCGCACAGCGCCACGTCAAGGACGATCACCCGTCCGGAGGCGACACCTGACCGGGAGGAGCTAGATGCATCTTGCATTAATTAGACACCCTAACGTATCGTGTGTATATACCAACTACCTCAGTGGACGGGAGAGAGGGCATGGACACCTTCGATGCGGGGGCCGGCGGCCTCCTGCGACAGCCCAAGGCGGTCTGGGCGACGGCCGGTGCCTCCGTCGTCGCCTTCATGGGCATCGGCCTGGTCGACCCGATCCTGCCGTCCATCGCCCGGGGCCTCGACGCCACGCCCAGCCAGGTGTCGCTGCTCTTCACCTCGTACTTCCTGATCACCGCCGTCGCGATGCTGCTCACCGGCTTCGTCTCCAGCCGTATCGGCGGCCGCAAGACCCTGCTGCTCGGTCTCGCCTTCGTGGTGGTCTTCGCCGGGCTCGCCGGCACCTCCGGCTCGGTCGCCGAACTCGTCGGCTTCCGGGCCGGCTGGGGGCTCGGCAACGCCCTGTTCGTCTCGACCGCCCTCGCGGTCATCGTCGGGTCCGCGGCCGGCGGCAGCGCCGCGGCGATCCTGCTCTACGAGTCCGCCCTCGGCCTCGGCATGGCCTGCGGCCCGCTGCTGGGCGCGGTGCTCGGCAACATCAGCTGGCGCTACCCCTTCTTCGGCACGGCCACGCTGATGGCGGTCGGCTTCCTGTGCATCACGGCGTTCCTGAAGGAGCAGCCGAAGCCCGCCCGCAAGACCTCGGTCCTGGACCCCGTCAAGGCGCTGGGCCACGGCGGCCTGGCCTCGGCGGCGGTCTCGGCGTTCTTCTACAACTACACGTTCTTCACCGTGCTGGCCTTCACCCCGTTCGTGCTGGACATGACTCCGTACCGTTCGGGCGCCGTGTTCTTCGCCTGGGGCCTGCTCCTCGCCGTCTTCTCGGTGATCGTGGCGCCGCGCATGCAGGAGCGGTTCGGCTCGCTGAAGGTGCTCGGCGGCTCCCTGGTGCTGCTCGCCGCCGACGTGCTGGTCCTCGGTTACGGCGGGCACACCGCGGCGATCGTCTGCACGATCCTGTCCGGCGCCTTCATCGGCGTGAACAACACGGTCTACACCGAGCTGGCCCTGGGCGTCTCGGACGCGCCGCGGCCGGTGGCGAGCGCGGGCTACAACTTCGTGCGGTGGTTCGCGGCCGCGGCGGCGCCCTACTTCGCGCCGAAGATCGAGGAGTGGACCGACATCCACGTCCCGTTCGTGGTCGCGGCGGTCACCGCGGTACTGGGCGCGCTGGTCGTCCTCGTACGGCGCGGCGCCCTCACGTACGAGGCCGAGGAGCTCCAGACCTCGCACGCCGTCGAGGACGGGGTCACCGTCTTCGCCAACTGACCGCGCCCGGGCGGCGCTTGGTGAGCTTGCTCACTCCAGCGGGACGGACCTGCGGGAAGGATCCCTCAGATCCGTCCCGTTCGTCAGCCAGCGCTCCTGAAGGGCCTGCGCGCCGTGCACCCGTTTCCAGGCGGCCTCGTTCGCGGTCATCGGCAGCAGCGGCAGGAACCGCACGGGATCCATCGGCTCGTCGAGCTCCAGAAGATCCTCCACCAGACCACCCGGCTCACCGACCAGCACCGAGGTGAAGGGCGCCTGGGGCCACAGCGGCCCGCCCACGTCCAGGGAGGCACCGGGGGCCACCACCACACCCTCCACCTGCGGGGACGCGGCGAGTACGGCCAGCGGGCGCAGTACCTTGTCGGTCTCCGCCAGACCCGCGCGCACGGACAGGACCAGCTCGGCGCGGGGGCCCTTGACCGGATCGGCGAGCATCGCCGTGGGATCCGTCATGGGGTGCGCGGACATGCCGAGCGTGGCGTAGCGGACGACGTCCCCCTCCTGGAAGCGGAGCACCTCGACGCGGTCCGTGCCGAGGAAGGTGACCGCGGCGCGCGCGTCCGGTTCCCCCAGCGCGGCGCTCAAACGGGCCTCGACGAGCGGCAGAACATCAACCATGCGGTGAGCATAGAACTCGTCAGCAGCGGGCAAAGCGGCGCCTTGACACTTCGGGCGGCTGGTACTCTGAGCCGGTGGTTCGGGGCAGCACGCAGAAGCGTGGCTATCGGGTCCCGACGCCGACGAGACTCCCTCACGAGGGACCGGCCGGAGGAGGTGGGGCTGTCATGGATCGAAGTCGACCGTGCAGTACCACTCGCTCTTCCGGCTGCTGATGAGTTTCCGGCTGTCTGCCGCCTTCACGTTCGCATCGTCGTTCGGTTGTTGTTCGGTCGTCGTTCGGAAGAGCACTTCGTTTCGCTTTGCCTGATCTGCCTGATCTGAATCAGTAGCGAAACCGCCACCGCGACGGTGCGGTGCTCCCCGCTTTGTGGACGTGCCAAACATCCGCAGTGAATACGTCCTCATTCCGGGTAGTTCCACCCGCCACCGGCGGTCTTTCGTTGCTCGCCTGCGAAGGAGCCTGCCCATGTCGATGATCCGCGACCTGCGCGCCGTCGTCCGCCCCTCCCGTGTCTCGCTGCGCAAGGACACCGGCGCGTACGACACCACCCGCGACCCCGGCACCCCGTCGGCCGTCGTCGACTGCGCCGTCTACCGCGACGGCGCCCGCGTGGACTTCGGCACGTCGCTCACCCCCCAGGAGGCGATGCGCCAGGTACGGCGCGACGGGGGCTTCGTGTGGATCGGGCTGCACGAGCCGACCGAGGCCGAATTCGCCGGAATCGCCGGTGAGTTCGGGCTGCACCCGCTGGCCGTCGAGGACGCCGTGCAGGCCCACCAGCGGCCGAAGCTGGAGCGCTACGACGACTCGCTCTTCACCGTCTTCAAGACCATCCACTACGTCGAGCACGACCGGCTCACCGGCGACAGCGAGGTCGTGGAGACCGGCGAGGTCATGTGCTTCACCGGCCGGGACTTCTTCATCACCGTCCGGCACGGCGGGCAGGGCTCGCTGCGGGCGCTCAGGCACCGGCTGCAGGACGACCCCGAACTGCTCGCCAAGGGCCCCTCGGCGGTGCTGCACGCCATCGCCGACCACGTCGTCGACGGGTACATCGCGGTGGCCGACGCCGTGCAGGACGACATCGACGAGGTGGAGACCGAGGTCTTCTCACCCGGCCGCAAGGGCGGGGTCTCCCGTGGTGTGGACTCGGCGCGGATCTACCAACTCAAGCGGGAGGTACTGGAGTTCAAGCGCGCGGTGTCGCCCCTGCTGCGGCCCATGCAGCTGCTGAGCGAGCGGCCGATGCGGCTGATCGACCCCGACATCCAGAAGTACTTCCGGGACGTCGCCGACCACCTCGCCCGGGTCCAGGAGCAGGTGCTGGGCTTCGACGAGCTGCTGAACTCCATCCTCCAGGCCAACCTCGCGCAGGCGTCCGTCGCGCAGAACGAGGACATGCGCAAGATCACCGCCTGGGCCGCGATCATCGCCGTGCCGACGATGGTGTGCGGGGTGTACGGCATGAACTTCACCTACATGCCCGAGCTGCACTGGAAGTACGGCTACCCGGCGATCATGGGCGTCACGGTGGTCATCTGCCTCGGCATCCACCGCACGCTGAAGCGCAACGGCTGGCTGTAGGGCCTGTCGGCCCCTGGTTAGGCTGGGCACATGACACGTGCGGAGCTGCTCGACCGGGCCCTCGTCGAGGAGGCCACCAAGAAGTCCGGCCTCGTCTGGGTCAAGGGCGCCGGCGTCCCGGCCGCGCGTGCGCTGTGGCACGTGTGGCACGAGGGCGCGGTGTGCCTGGTCGGCGACGGGCCCGGGGAGCAGCCGCTGCCCGGCCTGGCCGACGGCGGTCCGGCCGAGGTCACCGTGCGCAGCAAGGACAAGGGCGGCCGGCTGGTCACCTGGACCGCCACCGTGTCCGAGCTCGCGCCCGGTTCCGAGGCGTGGGAGGCGGCGGTCGCCGAGCTGAAGGGCAAGCGTCTGAACGCGCCCGACGGCGAGGCGATGACGCGGCGCTGGCTCAGCGAGTGCCGGGTGCTGCGTCTGGTGCCGACGGGACCGTCGCTGCCGCTGCCGGAAGGCAGCCTGGCCGAGCCGCCGGTGCCGTCGCCGGCCACGACGCGCCGACCGGTCCCGGCGGGGCTGCCGCGGTTGCTCGCGAAGCGGCGCAAGCGGACCTAGCCGAGCCGCGCGCGGTGCGACTCCACCGGAGACCGGTGCCGTGGCGGACACCGGTGCCATCGCCCGCCACGACGCGCCGACCGGTCCCGGCGAGGCTGCCGCGGTTGCTCGCGAAGCGGCGCAAGCGGACCTAGCCGAGCCGCGCGCGATGCGACTCCACCGGGGACCGGTGCCGTGGCGGACACCGGTGCCGTGGCGGGATCGCCTTCGCAGCGGGACCGCTCGGCCGCGGGCCGGACCGGCACGGCCGGCTCCTGCGGCCGCGGGCCGGGTAGCCCGGCCGCTCCCGACCGCTCGGCCACCGGGCCGGGAAGGTCCCGAAGGCCCGGAAGGTCCGCGGCGGCGCCCCGCCCCCGTGGCGCCCCTATGACGTCGGCAACTGCTTCCCGTAGTCCACCGTGTCGCCCTTGGCCGGTTCGGAGACGGTGAAGTCCTTGCCCCAGTCCGAGAAGCGGAGCGTCCCCGCTCCGCCGCCGCGGACCAGGCGGAGCGGATACGGCTTGCCCTCGAGGGAGACGTCCAGCGTGCCGCCGGAGCCCTTGTCGCCGGTGACGCGGATGGTGCGGGTGCCGGACTGCTGGTGGTGACCCTCCCTCGCCAGCGTGCCGTGCAGGGTCAGCAGACCGTCGAGGAGGAGGTCCTTGTCCGTGAAGCCGATGAACTTCTTGTACGCGGGGTCGGCCGTCGGCACCTTGACGTACTTGCCGTCGAGCTTGCCCGCGGCCCCCGTGCCCCCGTCGCCGCCGTCGGCGTGGTCCCAGAAGTCCGCGTCGGCCTTGAGGTACAGCTGCTCGCCGATCCGCAGCAGCCGGAAGGTGCCGCCCTTGGAGGTGACCGAGCCCGTGCCGCCGTCGTCCTTCAGCCGCATGTCCAGGGTGTACGTCCGCCCGCTGGTGACCACGGTCCCCGACAGCCGCACCGTCGCCGCGGACCGGGCCGCCGTGCGCGTCCGCGACTGGATCTTGTCCGGGGCCAGCTTGCCGACCCCGTTCGTGCCCGCGTCCGGATCCTCGCTGCCGCACCCCGCGAGCGCCGCCCCGGTCACGACCAATGCGCACGTCGCGCTCAGCAGCGCGGTACGGCGAGTACGGCCCTGGGGAATCGCAGTCACAGGTGGGGCTGCCTTTCTGACGGGTCCTGAGCGGCGTACGGCAGCGTACCGGGGCGGCGCACCGCCGTCGGAGCCAGTCCGTCCGGACCGCTCACCAGCGCGTCCGCCATCGGGACGGGCTAGCCTGAACCCCACCCCAGCGGGCAATTCGGATAACGAGCGCATCCAGCGCCACAGCCCGGAACACCCCGTACGAGAAGGAAGCACAGCCATGGCAGCCGGCGTCCCCCGCATCTTCGTCTCGCACCTCGCCGGTGTCCCCGTCTTCGATCCGAACGGCGACCAGGTGGGCCGCGTCCGCGACCTGGTCGTCATGCTGCGCGTCGCACGGCGCCCCCCGAGGCTGCTCGGGCTGGTCGTCGAACTGACCACCCGGCGCCGCATCTTCCTGCCCATGACCCGGGTGACGAGCATCGAGTCCGGTCAGGTCATCTCCACCGGTGTGCTCAACGTCCGCCGGTTCGAACAGCGGCCCACCGAACGCCTCGCCTTCGGGGAACTGCTCGACCGGCGCGTCCAGCTCGTCGAGACCGGCGAGGAGGTGACCGTGCTGGACCTGTCGGTGCAGCAGCTGCCGGCCCGCCGGGACTGGGAGGTCGACCGGGTCTTCGTGCGCAAGGGCAGGAAGGGCGGCGCCTTCCGGCGGGCGAAGGGCGAGACGCTGACCGTGGAGTGGTCCGCCGTCACCGGGTTCTCCCTCGAGGAACAGGGGCAGGGCGCCGAGAGCCTGCTGGCCACCTTCGAGCAGCTGCGCCCCGCCGACCTGGCCAACGTGCTGCACCACCTCTCCGCCAAGCGGCGCGCCGAGGTCGCCGCCGCCCTCGACGACGACCGGCTCGCCGATGTCCTGGAGGAGCTGCCGGAGGACGACCAGATCGAGATCCTCGGCAAGCTGAAGGAGGAGCGCGCGGCGGACGTCCTGGAGGCCATGGACCCCGACGACGCGGCCGACCTGCTCGCCGAGCTGCCCGAGGAGGACAAGGAGCGGCTGCTGAGCCTGATGCAGCCCGGCGACGCGGCCGACATGCGGCGCCTGATGTCGTACGAGGAGCACACCGCGGGCGGTCTGATGACCACCGAGCCGATCGTGCTGCGGCCGGACGCCACGGTCGCCGACGCCCTCGCCCGGGTCCGCAACGCCGACCTCTCCCCCGCGCTCGCCGCCCAGGTCTACGTCTGCCGCCCGCCGGACGACACGCCGACCGGCAAGTACCTCGGCACGGTCCACTTCCAGCGCCTGCTGCGCGACCCCCCGTACACCCTGGTCAGCTCGCTCGTCGACGACGACTTGCAACCGCTCGCCCCGGACGCCGCGCTGCCGGTCGTCGCCGGGTTCTTCGCCACGTACGACATGGTCGCGGCGCCCGTCGTCGACGAGTCCGGGTCGCTGCTGGGGGCGGTCACCGTGGACGACGTGCTGGACCACATGCTGCCGGAGGACTGGCGGGAGACGGAGTTCCACCTGGCCGAGGAGGACGGGCCGGGGACAGCGGAGACGGACGAGGCGGACGAGGCGGATGAGGCGGACAAGGGGGTGGGCGCCCATGACTCCTGAGCGCGAGACCGTCCGCGAGCGCACGCTCGCGGGGGCCACCGCCGCCACCCGGCAGCGCGCGCCCCGCCTCGACCAGCCGAGTCAGCCCCGGCACCGGATCCTGCCCGAGTGGGACCCGGAGGCCTTCGGCCGGCTGTCGGAGAAGATCGCCCGTTTCCTCGGCACGGGCCGCTTCATCGTCTGGATGACGGTCGTCATCGTGATGTGGGTGCTGTGGAACGTCGCCGCGCCGGCGGCGCTGCGCTTCGACCAGTACCCGTTCATCTTCTTGACCCTGATGCTGTCGCTGCAGGCCTCCTACGCGGCCCCGCTGATCCTGCTGGCGCAGAACCGGCAGGACGACCGCGACCGGGTCAATCTCGAGCAGGACCGCAAGCAGAACGAGCGGTCCATCGCCGACACCGAGTACCTGACCCGGGAGATCGCGGCGCTGCGCACGGGTCTGGGCGAGGTCGCCACCCGCGACTGGCTCCGCTCGGAACTGCAGGACGTGGTCAAGGAACTGGAGGCGCGGCGCCGCTCGGACGGCCACGTGGTGATACCGGCGGTCCCACCGGTGCCACCGGTTCCGGCGGAACGGACAGAACAGTCGCCCGGACGTGACGCAGACGACCGCTGAGGGGCTACCCGGAGGCCCCTCGGGGCGCCGTACCATCGTTCCTATGGCTACGGAAGACGCGGTGCGCGAGGCACTGGCGACGGTGAACGACCCCGAGATCAACCGACCCATCACCGAACTGGGGATGGTCAAATCGGTGGAGCTCGGCGCGGACGGGGCGGTCGCGGTCACCGTGTTCCTGACGGTCTCCGGGTGCCCGATGCGCGAGACGATCACGCAGCGCGTCACCGAGGCGGTCGCCCGGGTCGAGGGCGTCACCCGCGTCGACGTCACGCTCGACGTGATGAGCGACGAGCAGCGGCGCGAGCTGGCGGCCGCCCTGCGCGGCGGCCAGGCCGAGCGCGAGGTGCCCTTCGCCAAGCCCGGCAACCTGACCCGGGTGTACGCGGTCGCCTCCGGCAAGGGCGGCGTGGGCAAGTCCTCGGTCACCGTGAACCTCGCGGCGGCGATGGCGGCCGACGGCCTCAAGGTGGGCGTGGTCGACGCCGACATCTACGGCCACTCGGTGCCGCGGATGCTGGGCGCCGACGGCCGCCCCACCCAGGTCGAGAACATGATCATGCCGCCGTCCGCGAACGGCGTGAAGGTCATCTCCATCGGCATGTTCACCCCGGGCAACGCGCCGGTCGTCTGGCGTGGCCCGATGCTGCACCGCGCCCTCCAGCAGTTCCTCGCGGACGTCTACTGGGGCGACCTCGACGTGCTGCTCCTGGACCTGCCGCCCGGCACCGGCGACATCGCCATCTCGGTGGCCCAGCTGGTCCCGAACGCCGAGATCCTGGTCGTGACCACCCCGCAGCAGGCGGCGGCCGAGGTGGCCGAGCGGGCGGGCTCCATCGCCGTGCAGACCCACCAGAAGATCGTCGGCGTCGTCGAGAACATGTCCGGGCTGCCCTGCCCGCACTGCGGCGAGATGGTCGACGTCTTCGGCACCGGCGGCGGCCAGCTGGTCGCCGACGGCCTCACCCGCACCACGGGCGCGACCGTGCCGGTCCTCGGCAACATCCCCATCGACGTCCGCCTCCGCGAGGGCGGCGACGAGGGCAAGCCGGTGGTCCTGACCGACCCGGACTCCCCGGCGGGCTCCGCCCTGCGGGCGATCGCGGGGAAGCTCGGGGGCAGGCAGCGGGGGCTTTCGGGGCTGTCGCTGGGGATCACTCCGAAGAACAAGTTCTAGGGCTGCCGCGCCAGGACCCGAGTGACGAGGGGGGCCGACGTCTTCGGACGGCGGCCCCTCGTCGTACGCCTCGCGCCGCGGCCGCGGTCAGGGGCCGCCCTCCCGCGCGCCCTCGCGCCCGGGGCACAGATCGAGCGGGGTGTGCACAGCTGGATCACCCGGTAGGAGCCCTCCTCGGCCGGTCCGGCCTCCTCATGCCGCACGAACCGCCACTGCGAGGCCTTGGTGTGCCGCGTCGTGCCCGCCTTCTCCACGTGCGAGCGGAGCGTGCGGGAGCGGGGGTCGTTGGTCTCCACCAGCACCTCGTCCGCGGCGAGGGGGAAATGGTCGTGCAGGAGGCACAGGCCGAAGCGGTCCAGATTTCCGTGTTTCGCCAGTACTGCCACCAGGTCCCGGACGAATTCCGCATCCTGGGGCCCCAGCTCCTCGGCCTCCTCGAAGCGGGGCAGTGGATTCCTCGGGGCGGTCGCCTCTGTGTCGGTCATGGCTCCTCAGCCAGATCGCCTGGATTGTCGTGCAGTTCACGGCTGTCGTGGGCATCTGGTACAACCTGACCCGTCATGAGGTCCCGCGGCCGGGCCCGGACGCCGCTCGGCACCCGGGCCCGGGCCGGTGGGAACCGGCGCGCTGGGCCATACGGCTAGGCGTACGCCGTGATGTCCTTCACCACGGCGAAGCCCAGCCCGTACGCGCTCATGCCCCTGCCGTAGGCGCCCAGGTGCACACCCGCCGGGGTGGATCCGGCGAGCACCCAGCCGAACTCCGACTCCCGGTAGTGGAAGGGGGTGGGCACGCCGTCCACGGGCAGGGACAGGGTGGACCACTCGGGGCCGGAGAGGTCGTCGGCCAGGGCCCACGCCGTCTCCGTCTGCTGCTCCAGCCAGTCGTCGCGCAGGCTGTGGTCCATCTGGCCGGGCCAGGTGAAGGACAGCAGGCCCACCCCGGCCAGCCAGGCCGCCGAGGAGACCGAGGTGGCCTCCAGCAGCCCCGTGCCGTCGGCGCTCCTGCGGGACGGGTTCGCGGCCACGGTGACCACGACCGCGAACTTCTCCCTCGGCTCGTCCCCGGACGCGGCGACGTGCTCGTTGCGTACGGAGGGTTCGTCGCCGTGCCCGATCGACCCGTGCTCGACGGCGCCGTCGGCCGCCATACCGACCTGCATCAGCCGGCGCGGCCCCGTGAACGCCTCGTCGAGGCCGTACCAAGGGAAGGGCGCCAGCAGGTAGCCGTCGACCGTGCGCCGGGCGGAGGCGGACTGCTGTCCGCCCTCCGCGGCCGGCGCCTGCGCGACTGACCGACTTGTCGTCTCCATGTGCCCGGACGCCTCCTAGCTCTCGTCGGACCGGGGCGGCCCGCCCCCCTTCGGACGTACTCGCCCGGTCCGCACAACAACTCGGCAGCATATCCACACCACCGCGCGCGACAGGGAAGCCGCCCGGCGCGTGGGACACACCGGGGGCCGTTCGGGCCGTCCACGGGGACGCGCCGAGTATGAGACGTGTCACGAACCGCGCAGGCGTACGAGACTCAGGTGGCGTCCGCGTCGAAGGGCGGGCGGTCCTGCTTGCCGGGCTCCTCCGGCTTCTTCGTCATGTCGACACGCCCGCCGGAGGAACCGGACGACGGCGCCTCGCTCTCCCGGCTGTGGACCGCGTCGGTGACCTCGGCCATCTCCTTCTTCAGGTCGAAGCCGTTGCGGATCTCCTTCAGCCCCAGGTCGTCGCTGTCCAGGTGCTTGCGGACGAACGTCTTGGGGTTGAGGTCCTCGAACTCGAAGTCCTTGAACTCGGGGCCCAGTTCCTGCCGGATGTCCTGCTTGGCGTTCTCGGAGAACTCACGGATCTTCCGGATGGTGCGCATGACGTCCTGGATGACCTTCGGGAGCTTGTCCGGACCGAAGACGAGCACGGCGAGCACGATGATCGTCACCAGCTCGAGTGGTCCTATGTCATTGAACACCTGAAGCTCCTCGCGATGTCCTCGGTCCTCGGCCCTCAGCGGTCTGCGGTGCGGGTCTTCCGTGGTCCGGGCCGGATCCACGGTACCCGGCGTACCAGTCCGACCGGTACCGTCCCGAGGCGTCCGACCGGGTGCGGGCAGTCGGTTTTCCGGGTTGTTTGCCTTGCCGGGCCGTCGGACCGGCCCTTGCTGTGCGGTTCCTGTCAGCCGCCGGGGGACGACCCCAGTACGAGAGAGACCTCCCGCGTACGGCCGTCGCGGCGGACCGTGAGGCGCAGGCGGTCGCCGGGACGGTGCGCGCGGGTCCTGATGATCAGCTCGTCGCCGGAGTGGACGGCCCTGCCGTCGACCTCGGTGACGACGTCGCCCGGCTTCAGGCCGGCCCGGTCACCGGGGCCGCCGGCGGTGACCGCGGGGCCGCCGTCGCCGCCCTTGGTACCGATGCGGGCGCCGTCGCCGGTGTAGTCCATGTCGAGGGTGACGCCGATCACCGGGTGGGTCGCCCGCCCCGTGTTGATCAGTTCCTCCGCGACGCGTCTGGCCTGGTTGACGGGGATGGCGAAGCCGAGGCCTATGGACCCGGCCTGGCCGTCCCCGGAGTCCGAGCCGCTGTCCGCGGAACGGATGGCCGAGTTGATGCCGACCACCCGGGCCCGGGAGTCGAGCAGGGGCCCGCCGGAGTTGCCGGGGTTGATCGGGGCGTCGGTCTGCAGTGCGTCGACGTACGACACATCGCTGCCGTCCCCCTGCTCACCGCCCGCCGTGATGGGCCGTTCCGTGGCGCTGATGATGCCGGAGGTGACGGTGCCCGCCAGGTCGAACGGGGCGCCGATGGCGACGACCGGGTCGCCCACCCGGACGTTGTCGGAGTTGCCGAGGGGCAGCGGGGTGAGCCCGCGTACCCCGCCGACCTGGACGACCGCCAGGTCGTAGCCGGTGTCGCGGCCGACGATCCGGGCCTTGGCGGTGGCGCCGCCGCTGAAGGTCACCGTGATGTCGCCGTCGGCCGCGGCGGGCCGGACGACGTGGTTGTTGGTGAGGATGTGGCCGCGTGTGTCGAGGACGAAGCCGGTGCCGGTGTCCTGCTCGTCACCGCCCTTCACGTGCAGCGTGACGACACTGGGCAGGGCGCGGGCGGCGATCCCCGCCACGCTGTCCGCGGGGCGCCCGGCGGGCTCCTTGCCGGCCTGGGGCAGCCGCACGGTCCCGGTCCCGCCCTCACGCTCCAGATACGCGCCCACGACACCGCCGACGCCCCCGGAGACCAGCGCGAGCGCCAGCGCCCCGCCCGCGAGGAGCCGCCTGGCCCGCCCGCGCCGCTGCCGGACCGTGGGCACGGCGGCACCGGTCTGCTGGAGCGGAGCGTGGGCGGGTGCCGGGGCCGGCGCCGGGGCCGCCCAGGGGTCGTAGCGGTGCCACGGGTCGGAGGGCGGCGAGGCGGCCGGTGCGGTGGGCTCGGCGGGCGGCGGCTGGAGCGGAGCGGGCGCTCCCGGGGGGCCGGGAAGCGGCGGGCCCGCGGGCGCCTGGAACGCCGTGCCGTGGGCCGGTGTCGCCGCCGGATGGCGGACCGGCGGGGCAGGCGCCCACGGGCCCGGCCTGCCGTACGGCGGGGTGCTGTACGGATCCGGGTCGTGCAGGGGCTTGGGGCGGTCGGCGGACCCGGGTACCGGCGCGGCGGAGCCCGGCTCCACCGCGGGCGGGCCCGTCGGCTCATCCGCGTCGGGCGCCGACGGGCCGGCCAGTACGAAGTCACCCCCGGCCGGATCGCCGGAGCCCGTCGCGGGCCGTGCCGACCCGAAGTCGCCGTCGGCCGGTGCGCCGCCCGGCGTGGGCGTGCCCTCCTCAGCCTTCCCCGGCCGGACCCCGTTCCCCTCGTTCATGCTCTCCCCACGGCCCGCCGCGGCCCGGCTCGTCGACGGTGGCCGCGGATCGTCGATTCCGTGCCCCGGTCCCCGCCGCGGGCACGGCCCACACAGGATTCAACCAGGTGTGCGGGCCGTGGCGCAGAGGCCGGTCAGGGGGCGGGGCGGGAGGGGGCGGACGAGGAGGACGGGGAGGGCCCGGACGCCGTGCCGGGGACCGGTGCGGCGAGCAGGCCGGGGCCGGAGACGTCGCGGGCGGAGGACCACGAGGTGAGGGCGAGCGGCGGGGTCGCGTCGAGCGGCCGTATCAGCGGGGACATCACGGCCGCACCGACCACCACCGGTGTGGTCAGCGTGATCTCACGGTCGCGGGCGGTGGTGGGCGACGGCAGCCCGGGCAGCAGCGGCGCCGAAACCGAGGTCGGTGCCGTCGGTGTCGCCGCCAGCCGTGTGCTCTGCGCCATCAGCGGCGCGGTCGTGCGGCGGCGCTGTTTCTCGGGTGCCGGTGTCGCACCCGTGCCCGCCGTGCGGGCCGGGGCCACGCTGCCACCGGTGCCGGCTCCGCCACGGGCGTCCGCGGCCGGGTCGGCGGGGAAGCCGGCGGTCACCCCGCCCAGTGCGACAGCGGCCAGCGACACCGCCCCGGCGGCGACGAACGCGAAGCGCCGCCCGCGCGAGGCGGAGCGGTCGGCGTCCGGGCGGCCGACGGGGTGGATGCGGAAGCCGCGGTCGACGGAGGCGGAGGTGTGCGGGCGGGTCGGGACGTAACCGAACTCGAACGGTTCGCCCCGGCTCACGCCGAAGACCCCGGCTCCGGAGGATCGTCCGGGGAATCCGGCCCCGCCCGGCGGCGTGCCGCCGCCGTCCGGGTCACCTCCCCCCGGGAGGCCCTGGAGACGGGCCAGGAAGCTCTCGGAAGGCGGCGGAGGGGCCGCCTCCGCGAAGACGTTCTTCAGTCGGCGCTGGGCGTCCGCCTCCGCCTTGCACCGGGCACAGGTGGCCAGGTGGGCCAGGACGCGCTCACGCGACTCATGACCGAGCTCCCCGTCGACCAGGGCGGAGAGTCGGTCTCCCAGGTGCTGCTCTGCCAGGTGTCCCTCGGCAGGTTTCGGCCGTGATCCACTCACGCGGTCGCGCCCCCTCCTCCCAGGACGGGGACACGGGCCGCGAAGGAGCGCCGCCCGGCCGGCCGGGCCTGGGGCGCGCGGTGCGCCAGGGCCTTGCGGAGCTGGGAGCGGCCGCGGTGGATCCGGGAACGGACCGTGCCGAGCTTCACGCCGAGGGTCGCGGCGATCTCCTCGTACGACAGCCCTTCGATGTCGCACAGGACGACCGCGGCGCGGAACTCCGGCGCGAGGGTGTCCAGCGCCTGCTGGACGTCCGCGTCGAAGTGCGCGTCGTTGAAGGCCTGCTGCGGGGTCGGCTCCTTGCTGGGCAGCCGCTCGGCCGCGTCCTCGCCGAGGGCGTCGAAACGGATGCGCTGCTTGCGCCGGACCATGTCCAGGAAGAGGTTGGTGGTGATGCGGTGCAGCCAGCCCTCGAAGGTGCCGGGCGAGTACGTCGACAGGGAACGGAAGACGCGGACGAAGACCTCCTGGGTGAGGTCCTCGGCGTCGTGCTGGTTACCCGTGAGACGGTACGCCAGCCGGTACACCCGGCCGCTGTGCGTGCTGACGATCTCCTCCCAGGTGGGCGGAGTCCACGCCTGCCCGTCCGCGTCGGTGGAGAAGGTCGCGGTCTGGGCGACGTCGGCCGTGTGGCCGTGGTCGGCAGCGGTGTCGTTCACGGATTTCGGCCTGCCCGCCGATCCGAGGAAGCGCCGTAGCACTCCTCCCCGATCCACAGGCGCGGCCGCACCTCCCCTGTCGGCTCTGGTGGTGTCCAGTGGAGTCCCTACCATAGCCACCTCGTCCGTTAGCTCCGGATAAGCAGTTTTACGAGAATTTGATCTGGGCTGATACGGCTCATGCGGCTGCGTCAGCACTTGCTCGTCGCTCTGATCCACCTCTTACCCCCCGCCAGGTCCCCCGTCGCTCGCTCATCCTGTTAAACGCCTGGTCCCATCTGCGGGTTCCCGGGGCAACGGATACAGTCACGCCCAGGCAACCACGGGACAGGAGAGGGTCATTACCGGCAACCGGCAGACGAGCTGGGCGTTCGTCGACGCCTTTGTCGCCGAGGACGACGCACTGCGCTGGGCCCGCGACCGGGCCCGGGACGCCGGGCTGCGCTCGGTGTCGCCCGGCACGGGCGCCGCGCTGCGGCTGCTCGCGGCCACCGTGGACGCCAAGGCGGTCGCGGAGATCGGCACCGGTACCGGCGTCTCCGGGCTCCACCTGCTGCACGGGATGCGGCCGGACGGGGTGCTGACCACCGTGGATCCGGAGCCCGAGCACCAGCAGTTCGCGCGGCAGGCCTTCCGTGCCTGCGGCTTCGCCAGCAACCGCGCCCGCTTCATCCCCGGGCCCGCCCTGGACGTGCTGCCCCGCCTCGCGGACGCCGGCTACGACCTGGTCTTCTGCGACGGCGACCGCCTCGAGTACCTCGACTACCTCGCCGAATCGTTGCGTCTGCTGCGTCCGGGCGGCGTGGTGGTGTTCGAGGGCGTCTTCGGCAACGGCCGGACGGTGGACTCGGGACCGCAGCCCACCGAGGTGCTGCGCCTGCGGGAGCTGCTGCGCACGGTCCGGGAGAGCCCGGAACTGGTGCCGTCCCTGCTGCCGGTGGGCGACGGACTGCTGTGCGCGGTCAAGCGGTGAGCGGCATGCGCGGACGCGGGTGCGGGCGTGTGCCCTCGGGCCCGCCGGGAGGCGTGAGTGCCGTGGCGGCGGGTACGCGAGGAGCGGGGTAGATCCGGGGAACGCGACTGCCCCGGCACCGGGGCGGTGTCGGGGCAGCCGGAAGGATAGGGTCGCTTGCGCGTCAGACGACGACCTTCTTGAGGGCGTCTCCGAGCGCCTCGGCCTCGTCGGGGGTCAGCTCGACGACGAGCCGACCGCCGCCTTCGAGCGGAACGCGCATGACAATGCCCCGCCCCTCCTTGGTCACCTCGAGCGGGCCATCACCCGTCCGCGGCTTCATGGCCGCCATGCTCGTTCCCCTTCCTGAAACCCAGCTCATCGTCAGCCGACGGCCCTGGGAGGGCACGCGCGGTCCGGCAGGACACGCAAGACACCGGCATCGAACACATTGCTTCCCAGCCATTATCCCGCATCTCAGGACCCGATGACCAACATCAGTAGGCATCGCTTGGGCAACGCGCGCGAGCAAAACCACTCAATTCGGCGATGTGACTGCGATACTGCGCAGCCGCACCCAGACCCGGCGTCCGGATACCGGACGGCTTTCTTTGACGCAGGTCACACGTCGGGTCCGGTACGCCGACGATGATCTCGGCCATGCTGTCCTTCAGACACGGGACGTACCGTCCGGTACGCCCCAGCCGCGACACCGAAGGGGATACGCCATGGCCGACACCGTGCTCTACGAGGTCAGCGACGGGCTCGCGACGATCACGCTGAACCGCCCCCAGGCGATGAACGCGCTGAACATCGCGGCCAAGGTCGCCCTCCGGGACGCGGCACAGGCGGCGGCCTCCGACGACGCCGTGCGGGCGGTGCTGCTGACCGCGGCCGGGGACCGGGCGTTCTGCGTGGGGCAGGACCTCAAAGAGCACATCGGACTGCTGGCCACCGACCGGGAGACCGGGTCGGGACACACGATGAGCACCGTGCGGGAGCACTACAACCCGATCGTGCGGGCCCTCGCCGACGCCCCCAAGCCGGTGGTCGCGGCGGTCAACGGGGTCGCGGCGGGGGCGGGCTTCGGCTTCGCGCTCGCGGCCGACTACCGGGTGGTGGCGGACACGGCGTCCTTCAACACGTCCTTCGCGGGCGTGGCCCTGACCGCCGACTCCGGGATCTCCTGGACCCTGCCGCGGGTCGTCGGCCCGGGCCGGGCGGCCGACCTGCTGCTCTTCCCGCGCAGCATCACCGCGCAGGAGGCGTACGAGCTCGGGATCGCCAACCGTCTCGTAGCCGCCGACGAGCTGCGGGCCGAGGCGGAGAAGGCGGCGCGGGCGCTGGCCGCGGGCCCGACCGTGGCGTACGCGGCACTCAAGGAGGCCGTGGCCTACGGGCTCACCCACTCCCTCGAGGAGACCCTCGAGAAGGAGGACGAGCTCCAGACGCGGGCGGGCCGGTCCGAGGACCACGCGATCGCGGTGCAGGCCTTCGTGAACAAGGAGCGGCCGAAGTACCTGGGGCGGTGAGGTCCCGGATGCCTGGGCGGCGCCGTCCCGGCGGCGTCGTCCGGCCGGTCAGGCCCGTCTCGCCACGCACGCCTGGAGATGGTCGTCCACCAGACCGCACGCCTGCATCAGGGCGTACGCCGTGGTCGGGCCCACGAAGCGCAGGCCCCGCTTCTTCAGTGCCTTGGACAGGGCGGTCGACTCCGGGGTGATCGCCGGGACGTCGGCCAGGGTCTCGGGGGCGGTGCGGCCGGCCGGGTCCGGCGCGTGGGACCAGATCAGTTCGTCCAGCTCGCCCGGCGACCAGTCGGCCAGCACGCGCGCGTTGGCGAGCGTCGCGTCGACCTTGGCGCGGTTGCGGATGATGCCGGGGTCGGCGAGGAGGCGTACGCGGTCCTCGTCGGTGAAGGCGGCCACCGCGGCGATCTTGAAGTCGGCGAACGCGGCGCGGAAGCCCGGACGGCGGCGCAGGATCGTGATCCAGGACAGGCCCGACTGGAAGGCCTCCAGGCTGAGGCGCTCGTAGAGGGCGTCGTCGCCGTGGACCGGGCGGCCCCACTCCTCGTCGTGGTACGACACGTACTCGGTGGCGGACAGCGCCCAGGGGCAGCGCAGGGCGCCGTCCGGGCCGGCGAGGGCGGTGCCGTCGCTCACTGCTGTCCCTCCTGGGCGGGCTTGTCGGCCGGGGCGTGGGCCGCGGCCCGGGCACCGGCCAGCGCGGACTCCAGGTCGGCGATACGGGCGTCCCGCTCGGCGAGTTCGGCACCGAGGCGGCCGAGCGCGTCGTCCACGTCGGCCATGCGGTAGCCGCGGGGGGCGAGCGGGAACCGGAGGCTCTCCACATCCGCGCGGCCGACCGGGCGGTCCGGCGGCAGCCGGTCCTCCAGACGCTCCGGGGCGGCCTCGGGCAACGGACCGCTCTCGCCGCCGCCCACCACGGCGAGTGTCACCGCGGCGACCACGACGGCGAGCGCGACGACCAGGAACAAGAACATAACCATCGCTGAGGGTCCCCACGCTCGGTGTGCTCGGTGTCGAAAGTGTCTGGGTCCGATCGTGCCATGCGACGCTGACGGTTACGGTCACAGGCGGCCGTTGACCGGTATGCACGAGGAGAGGTCACAGGGGATGCTCAGGCTGGGCAGGCGGGAATTCGGACCGCACGAGCCGGTGGTCATGGCGATCGTGAACCGGACTCCGGACTCCTTCTACGACCAGGGAGCCACGTTCCGGGACGAACCGGCGCTCGCGCGCGTGGAACAGGCGGTGGCCGAGGGAGCCGCGATCATCGACATCGGCGGGGTGAAGGCCGGGCCCGGCGAGGAGGTGTCGGCGCGGGAGGAGGCGCGGCGCACGGTCGGCTTCGTGGCGGAGGTACGACGGCGCTTCCCCGACGTGGTGATCAGCGTGGACACCTGGCGCGCCGAGGTCGGCGAGGCGGTCTGCGAGGCCGGGGCGGATCTGCTGAACGACGCGTGGGGCGGGGTGGACCCGGCACTGGCGGAGGTCGCCGCGCGGTACGGGGCGGGGCTGGTGTGCACGCATGCGGGGGGCGCCGAGCCGCGTACCCGGCCGCATCGCGTGACGTACGACGACGTCATGGCGGACATCCTGCGGGTGACGGTGGGGCTGGCCGAGCGGGCGGTCGCGCTCGGAGTGCCGCGCGAGTCGGTACTGATCGATCCCGGGCACGACTTCGGCAAGAACACGCGGCACAGCCTGGAGGCGACGCGGCGGCTGGGGGAGATGGTCGGCACGGGGTGGCCGGTGCTGGTGTCGCTGTCGAACAAGGACTTCGTGGGGGAGACGCTGGACCGGCCGGTCAAGGAGCGGCTGGTGGGGACGCTGGCGACGACGGCGGTCTCGGCGTGGCTGGGGGCGCAGGTGTACCGGGTGCACGAGGTGGCGGAGACGCGGCAGGTGCTGGAGATGGTGGCGTCCATCGCGGGCCACCGGCCTCCGGCGGTGGCCCGGCGGGGGCTGGCCTAGGTTTCCCGGTTCCGGCCGGGTTTTCCTCGCCCCCGCCGCCCCTGCCCTTCCCGTCCCCAGGGGCTGCGCCCCTTCGACCCCGCCAGGGGGCTGCGCCCCCCGTCCACCGCGGGGCTCCGCCCCTGCACCCCGCCGGGTCGGCACCCTGCACCGCGCCCGGTCTCCACCCTGCACCCCGACGGGCTCCGCCCCGGACCCCGTCGGCCTGAACTGCCTTGTCCCGGGCTCTCCCGTCGGGGGCCTCCGGGCGGGCTGAAAGCCCGCTAGCGGCCTGCCTCCTTCGACACCAGGGCCACTGCCTCGTCCACCTCGTCCGTGACGTGGAAGAGGAGCAGGTCCTTGTCCGCGGCCTTGCCCTGGGCCACGACGGTGTCCTTGAGCCAGGACGCGAGGCCGCCCCAGTACGCGCTGCCGAAGAGGACGATGGGGAAGCGGGTGACCTTCTGGGTCTGGACGAGGGTGAGGGCCTCGAAGAGTTCGTCGAGGGTGCCGAGGCCGCCGGGGAGGACCACGAAGCCCTGGGCGTACTTGACGAACATCATCTTGCGGACGAAGAAGTACCGGAAGTTGAGCCCGATGTCGACGTACGGGTTGAGGCCCTGCTCGAAGGGCAGCTCGATGCCGAGGCCGACCGAGGTGCCGCCCGCCTCGCAGGCGCCCTTGTTGGCCGCCTCCATGGCTCCCGGGCCGCCGCCCGTGATGACCGCCCAGCCCGCCTGGACCAGGCCGCGGCCGAGGCGGACGCCGGCGTCGTACTCCGGGGAGTCGACCGGCGTCCGCGCCGAGCCGAACACACTGATCGCGGGAGGGAGTTCGGCGAGGGTGCCGAAGCCCTCGATGAACTCCGACTGGATGCGCAGGACCCGCCACGGGTCGGTGTGCACCCAGTCGGTGGGAGCCCGCTCGTCCAGCAGCCGCTGGTCCGTCGTGCTCGCGGTCACCTGGCCACGCCGCCGGAGGACCGGTCCCAGCCGCTGCTCCTCCGGTGGCTGCTTCTTGCCCTCGGGGTTGCCGGTAGCCATGTGCGCTCCCTCCGCTTGCGGGTCGTTCCGCCTCAGCCTAGATCGCCGGGGGTTACGGACGGGGGACGTGAGCGTGTCCGCCTCGAAGTTCCGTCCCGGACCGTCACCGGGTGAGCCAGCCCCGCAGGCGCTCCTCGGCCGAGAGGATCTTCGCCGTTTCGACCCGTTCGTCCCGCTTGTGCGCCAAGTGCGGGTTGCCGGGACCGTAGTTGACCGCGGGGACGCCCAGGGCCGAGAAGCGGGAGACGTCCGTCCAGCCGTACTTGGGCTGCGGGGTGCCGCCGACCGCCTCGATGAACTCCACCGCCGCCGGGTGGGACAGCCCGGGCAGCGCCCCGCCGCTGAGGTCGTCCACCACGAACTCCTCGACACCGCAGCCGGCGAAGACCTCGCGGACGTGCGCGACGGCCTCCTCCTCCGTACGGTCGGGCGCGAAGCGGAAGTTGACCGTGACCACGCATTCGTCGGGGATGACGTTGCCGGCCACACCGCCGCCGATGCCCACCGCGTTCAGGCCCTCGCGGTACTCCAGGCCGTCGATGACCGGGTGCCGCGGCTCGTAGGAGGCCAGGCGGGCCAGAATGGGGGCGGCCGCGTGGATCGCGTTGGAGCCCATCCAGCCGCGCGCGGAGTGGGCCCGCTCCCCCTTGGTCCTGAGCAGGACCCGCAGGGTGCCCTGGCAGCCGCCCTCGACCTGCCCGTCCGACGGCTCCAGCAGCACCGCGAAGTCGCCCGCGAGCCAGTCCGGGTGGGCCTCGGACACCTGCTTGAGGCCGTTCAGGTCGGCGGTGACCTCCTCGTTGTCGTAGAAGACGAAGGTGAGGTCGCGGTTGGGGGCCGGGACCGTCGCCGCGATGCGGAGCTGCACCGCGACGCCGGACTTCATGTCGCAGGTGCCGCAGCCCCACAGCACGCCGTCGTCGTCCAGCCGGGAGGGCACGTTGCCGGCGATGGGGACCGTGTCGATGTGGCCCGCCAGGATCACCCGCTCGCTCCGACCGAGGTCCGTGCGGGCGATCACGTTGTTGCCGTACCGGTCGACCGCCAGATGCGGCAGGGCCCGCAGCGCCGCCTCGATCGCGTCCGCGAGCGGCTTCTCGGTGCCGCTCTCCGAGGGGAAGTCGACCAGCCGCGCGGTGAGCTCGGCGGCGTCCAGGGTCAGGTCAAGGGTGCTGTCGGCCATGCCGTCGACCCTAACCCGCCCGCGCCGCACCCGGCGTGGGGTCCACGGCGCTCTCCAGTACCCTCATCGCGTGTCAGAGCCGTCCCCCACTCCCCAACGCCGCGGCCGCCTCCTGCGTTGCCTGGCGGCCCTCCTGGTCCTGCTCGCCGTCGCGGGCTACCTCGTGGTGCAGTACGTCAACGGCGGCCCCGGCGCTCCGGGCTGCAAGGTCGTCTCGTCCGAGGAGGGCGGGGCGTCGTACCGGTTCACGCCCGAGCAGGCGGTGAACGCGGCGACGATCGCCGCCGTCGGCACCGGGCGCGACATGCCCGAGCGGGCGGTCACCATCGCGCTGGCGACCGCGTTGCAGGAGTCGGGTCTGCGCAACATAGAGCACGGCGACCGGGATTCGCTGGGGCTCTTCCAGCAGCGGCCCTCGCAGGGCTGGGGCACCCAGAAGCAGATCATGGACCCGACGTACGCGGCGGGCATCTTCTACGAGCACCTGGCCAAGGTCCCCGGCTACACGGAGCTGCCGCTCACCGTGGCCGCGCAGCGCGTGCAGCGCAGCGGCTTCCCGGAAGCGTACGCCAAGCACGAGCCGGACGCCGCCCTGCTCGCCGCGGCCCTGACGGGGCAGGCGGCGGCCTCGCTGACCTGCGACGGGCGGCCGGGGACACAGGTGGCGGCCACCGGCCCGGACGCGGTGCGGGCCGCACTGGTGCGCGACTTCGGGCGCGACGCGTTCGAGGAGGCCGGCGCCGAGGTGGGCGGCCAGGGGACGGCGCCTTCGAAGAAGCCTTCCCCGAGCGTGACCGCCGAGGCGCGCGGGCGGACCGTGACCGTGCCGGTGCCCGCCGACGACGCGCCGGCGGGCGGCACGGACACCAAGCCGCCGACGCGGCGGACCGAACGGGAGCGCGGCTGGCAGCTGGCGCACTGGGCGGTGGCCAACTCCTCCGCCCTGCGCATCGAGCGGGTGTCGTACGCCGGCCGGCAGTGGACCGCCGGGAGCACGGACAGCCAGTGGCGCAGCACCGCGTCGGCGGGCACCAAGGGGGCCGAGGCGTCCGCGGGTGCCGTGCGGATCGTGACCGGACAGTAGTACGGGCACTCACCCGCCGGGGTTACCCGGTTCGGGTCGCGGACGGGGGTGCGCGGGTTTTCGCATGGCCATCCTCGATGTCACCCGAACCCTTGGGGGACCAGGGCGGTAAGGATTCTGCGGGCGGCCGGGGAGGGCACCCTTTGCCCGCTTTTATCCACAGCAGATAATGCGATGCGTTACCCATTCTTTACCTCAGGCCTCCGCAACCTTCGGGGCGCTCGAGCGGTAGTCACTGCGTCCGAGTCCGGACGATCAGTCCCATCGTTCCCTCCGTCGAAGGAGCATCATGTCCCTCCCCCTGACCCGCCGGATCGCCCGTGCCGCGCTGCTCGTCGCAGCGGGAGCGGCTGCCGGGGTCGGTGCGGCCGGCTCTGCCGGCGCGGCCACGAACCTGCCCGCCACCACGCCGGACCTCGGCGGGCTGACCGCACTGGACGGGGCCAAGGCCGGCAATGCCGTCGACAGCACCACGCAGCACGTCACCAAGGTCGCGGGTGAGACCGGCGGCCAGGCGGTCAAGAAGGCGGTGCCGGCCGCGGGCAAGGCCGGCGGCAAGGTCCTGAAGAAGGCGACGCCGGCCGCGCAGAAGACGGCCGGGGACGTGGCGGGAACCGCCGGCGGTGTCCTGGGTGACACGGCCTCGTCGGCCACCAAGGGCGGGCTGCCCACGGACGCCCTCACCAAGGGCGGGCTGACGGGCAAGGGCGGACTGCCGACGACCTCGCTGCCGGCCGCCAAGGGTGTGCAGCTGGGCGGCTGAGCCCGGCCGCTGCTCGCCTCCGGCGGCGGGGTCCCGGGGAGCGCCCTGCGACCCCGCCGCCTGCGCGTGCGTACGCCGGAGACGGCCGGGCGGCTACTCGGCCAGCCTGCGTACCGCCGCCGCCACGCGTTCGTCCGTCGCCGTGAACGCGACGCGGACGAACTTCTCACCCGCCGGACCGTAGAAGTCGCCCGGCGCGACGAGGATGCCGCGTTCGGCCAGGTGGGCGACGGTGGACCAGCAGGACTCGTCGCGGGTGGCCCACAGGTACAGGCTGGCCTCGCTGTGTTCGATGCGGAAGCCGTGGGCGAGGAGGGCGTCGCGCAGGGCGGTGCGCCGGGCCGCGTAGCGCTCGCGCTGTTCGTGCACGTGGGTGTCGTCGCCCAGGGCCGCCACGGCCGCCGCCTGGGTGGGCGCCGAGGTCATCATGCCGCCGTGCTTGCGGATCTCCAGGAGCGGGCCCAGGACGGCCGGGTCGCCGGCCAGGAAGGCCGCGCGGTAGCCCGCCAGGTTGGAGCGCTTGGAGAGCGAGTGGACGGCCACGATGCCGTCGTACGAGCCGCCGTTCACCTCCGGGTGCAGGACCGAGACCGGGTCGGCCTCCCAGCCCAGCTCGAGGTAGCACTCGTCGGAGACCAGCAGCACGCCGTGCTCACGGGCCCAGGCGACGATCCGGGTCAGCTCGTCCTTGGCCAGCACCTGGCCGGTGGGGTTGGAGGGCGAGTTCAGCCAGAGGAGCTTCAGGCCCTCCGGGTCCAGCTCGGTCGGGCCCGGCGCGTCAGCGCCTGGTGTCAGCGAGTAGGCCTCGTGGTCCGCTCGGGCGAGCCGGGCGCCGACCTCGTACGTCGGATAGGCCAGCCGGGGGAAGGCGACCCGGTCGCCGGGGCCGAGGCCCAGCTGGGTGGGCAGCCAGGCCACCAGCTCCTTGGAGCCGACGACCGGCAGGACGTGGCGGTGGGTGACCTCACGGGCGCCAAGGCGGCGCTCCAGCCAGCCCGTGATGGCGTCGCGCAGCGCCGGGGTGCCCCAGACCGTCGGATAGCCCGGGGAGTCGGCCGCGGCGATCAGGGCCTTCTGGACGAGCTCGGGCACGGGGTCGACGGGGGTGCCGACGGACAGGTCGACGATGCCGTCGGGGTGCGCGGCGGCCGTCTTCTTGTACGGCTCCAGCTTGTCCCAGGGGAAGGCCGGGAGCCGGTCGGAGACTGCGGACACGGGATCTCGCTCACTTTCGTCGGTACGGCAAACGCCTCGGTCCCGTGCGGCCGTGATCGGTCGATCAGGCCGTACGGGACCGAGGCGGCGCGGAATCGGGCCGCTGGGCCGCCTAGCGCGTCACTCGCCCTGCGGCGGCAGCGCGGCGATGAGCGGGTGGTCCCGCTCGATCAGACCCAGCTTGCTGGCGCCGCCCGGGGAGCCGAGCTCGTCGAAGAACTCGACGTTCGCCTTGTAGTAGTCCTTCCACTCCTCCGGAGTGTCGTCCTCGTAGAAGATCGCCTCGACCGGGCAGACCGGCTCACAGGCACCACAGTCGACGCATTCGTCCGGGTGGATGTACAAGGACCGCTGGCCCTCGTAGATGCAGTCGACCGGGCACTCCTCGATGCACGCCTTGTCCTTCACGTCGACACAAGGCTGCGCGATGACGTAGGTCACGCTGTCGTTCCTCCTCGATAGGGCGCTGGCGGGCCTCCTCAGGCTCCGCCGCCTGGCGCGCGGGAGCGCGGCGTCGTCGATGCCCGCCCCTAGTATCTCCGTTCTTGGGCATGATCCGAACAGGAGGGGTGAACTGACCGGTGGAAATCTCGGCCGCAGGGCGCTTCGAGGTCCGTATCACCACTGCTGACGTGGGAAAACGGGTCTCGGTGCGACGCTTGAACGACGCTGAAGCCCCCGTCGAGAAGTTCACCGACACGGTCGGTGTTCTCACATCATGGGACAACGGCGTGCTGCTGATCACACAGCGGGACGGCCGAAGTGTCCGGATCCCGGAATCCCTGCTGGTGGCGGGCAAGGTGATACCGGCAGCCCCGGCGCGTCGGCGGGGCCCCGCCGCGTCCTACGCCGAGCTGGCCCACGTCGCGTCCCGGGCGTGGCGTCCGGTGGAGAGCGAGCGGCTCGGGGGGTGGGAGCTGCGGGCCGCCAGGGGGTTCACGCGGCGGGCGAACAGTGTGCTGCCGGCCGGGGATCCCGGTCTGCCTCTCGACGAAGCCCTCGCGGTCGTACGACGCTGGTACGGCGAACGCGGACTCCCCGCGTACGTCCAGACCGCGACCGGCGCCGAGGGCACGCAGGAACTGCTCTGCGCCGAGCTGGAGCGGCGCGGCTGGGTGCGCGAGGTGACCGCCGAGCTGTGGATCGGCGCGCTGGCGCCGGTCGGCGACCGGGCCGAGGGCGCCGGGGTGCTGCTGGCCCGGACGGCGGACGAGGCGTGGCTGGCGCGGTATCAGCGCGAAGGGGTGAGTGAGGTGGCCCTGAGGGTGCTGCACGGCGGGCCGTCGGTGTGGTTCGCGACCGTCCCCGGGGAGGCGGGCGGTACGCCGCTCGCCATCGGCCGGTGTGTCGTGGACGGGCGGTGGGCCGGGTTCGCCGCCGTCGAGGTCGACCCGGCCGGGCGGCGCCGCGGGCTGGCCACCGGTGTGATGGCCGCGCTCGCCCGCAAGGCCCTGGAAGAGGGTGCCTCGGCGGCCTGGCTGCAGGTCGAGACGGACAACGAGGCGGCACGGGCGCTCTACGCCGGCCTGGGCTTCTCGGCGCACCACGCGTACCACCACTACCGGGCGCCGGATCCCTCCGGTGCCCGGCGGCACGGATCGGCGTGAGGGGGGCAGGTGCCAGTCATGCGTCCCCCCTGTCCCCCACCGCCGGAACGCTCCGCCGAACTGCGGCGGCGGTTCGCCGAGGAGGCGCGGTCCGAGCGGCCCGACCTGTCGGCGCTGTGTCTGCTGCTCGCCGCGCAGGCGGACGGCTCCCTGGACGAGGCCGGCACGGACGCGGCGCAGATGGAGCTGGACCGGCTCGCGGGACAGCTGCCGTTCCGGCCGGGCGGGCCGCGCGCGTGGGCGACGGCGCTGTGCGAGCTGCTCGGTGACCGGTACGGGTTCCGGGGCTGCGCCGCGGACTACCAGCGGCTGGAGTCGTCGCTGCTGCACGAGGTGCTCCGGCGGCGGCGCGGGCTGCCGATCCTGCTGTCGGTGGTCTGGATGGAGGTCGCCCGGCGGGCGGGCGCGCCGGTGTACGGGGTCGCGCTGCCCGGGCACTTCGTGGTGGGGTTCGGTGCGGCGGCGGAGCAGGTGCTCGCCGATCCGTTCGACGGGGGGCGGGTGCTGACGGGAGCCGACGCGGAGGTGATGGTGGTCGGCGCCACGGGCGCTCCGCCGGTCCCGGAGATGCTGGAGCCGGCCGATCCGCTGGACGTGGTGGTGCGGATCCTCAACAACGTCCGGGCGTGGGCCGCGGCCCGGCCGGAGCGGTCGGACGTCGGGCTGTGGGCCGTGGAGCTGTCACTGCTGCTGCCGTCCCATCCGGCCCGGCTGCGCTACGAGCGGGCGCAGCTGCTCGTGCAGCGCGGTGACTTCGTCGGCGGCGCGGCCGAACTCGACGCGTACGCCGAGCTGGTGGAGGTCGTGGACGGGACGGCCGCGGACCGGGTACGGCAACAGGCGCACGCGGCGCGGGCGATGCTCAACTAGGGGGCGGCGCCGGTGTGTGCCCGCGGAGGAGCGGGTGCGGGCCCGGGCCACCGGTCACAGCCAGCCCTTCTCCCGCGCCATCCGTACCGCCTCCGCCCTGTTCCTGACCGCGAGCTTCTGGATCGCCGTCGAGAGGTAGTTGCGTACCGTCCCCTGGGACAGGTGCAGGGCGGCTGCCAGCTCGGCGTTGGTGGAGCCGTCGGCGGCGGCCCGGAGGACCTCGCGTTCGCGGTCGGTCAGGGGGTTGGCGCCCTCGGCCAGGGCCGCCGCGGCGAGGACGGGGTCGATGACGCGCTCGCCGGCCAGCACCTTGCGCACCGCCTCGGCGAGCTGGGCCGCGGGGGCGTCCTTGACGAGGAAGGCGTCGGCGCCCGCCTCCATGGCGCTGCGCAGATAGCCGGGGCGGCCGAAGGTGGTGAGCACGACCAGCTTGACCGCGGGCAGCTCCTGGTGGACCCGCGCGGCGGCCTCGATGCCGGTGCAGCCCGGCATCTCGATGTCGAGCAGGGCGACGTCCACGCCGTGTTCGCGGGCCGCGGCCAGTACCTCGTCCCCGCGTGACACCTGGACGACGACGTCGATGTCGTCCTCCAGGCCGAGCAGGGCGGCCAGCGCCTCCCGGACCATCGACTGGTCCTCGGCGAGGAGGACCTTGATCGTGCTGCTCATGCCCGGGATCCTACGTCCACCCCGGGGGCCGCGGGCACACGGGCGGCCAGCCGGAAACCGTGCCTGCCCCGGCCCGCCTCGAGGGTGCCGCCGGCCTTCTCCAGGCGTTCGGTCAGACCGGTCAGGCCGTTGCCGGGCGCCTTGCCGGAGCCGCCCGATCCGTCGTCCTCGACGACGAGTTCGAGGACGGAGCCGTCGAGGGTCTGGCGGCGCAGCACCTGAACCGTGCAGCGGCCGGCGCCGCTGTGCCGTACGACGTTGGTGACCGCCTCGCGCAGCGCCCAGGCGAGGGCGGCCTCGGTCTCCTCGGGGACACCGGCGAGGTCGGGTTCGGCGGGCACCTCGGCGACGACCCCGGCGGCGGTCAGGGCGACCTGGGCGCCGGCGAGTTCGGCGGCCAGGCGGGGGCGGCGGTAGCCGGTGACCGCCTCGCGGACGTCGACGAGGGCCTGCCGGCTGACCTGCTCGATGTCGGCGACCTGCTGGGCCGCCTTGTCCGGGTGGCCGGGGAGCATGCGGCCCGCCAGCTCGCTCTTGAGCGTGATGAGGGAGAGCGAGTGGCCGAGCAGGTCGTGCAGGTCGCGGGCGAGGCGGAGCCGTTCCTCGTTGGCGGCGAGCTGGGCGACGGTGGCCCGGGCCTTGCGCAGTTCCACGGTCGTACGGATGAGCTGGACGACCCCCGTCATGGCGAACCCGATGAGCAGCACCAGGATGAGCAGGTTCCAGGCCTCCTCCTCGCCGACGTGCAGGCCGACCAGGAGCATCGTCCCGGCCGTCGCGGGGATCGCCCAGCGCGCGATCCGCAGCGGCAGGGTCGCCCCGCAGGCGACCGAGACGTAGCAGTACAGGCCGAACCAGTGCGGGCCGAGCGTGTAGCACAGCAGGGTCGCCAGCAGGGCGAGGGCGATGATCAGGCCGGCGACGAGCCGGGGGGCCGGCGGTGTGCCCATGTTCCGGAAGACCAGGACCAGGTAGCCCCCGACGAAGACCGTCAGGCCCAGCCCGCCGGCCGCGGTGCCCGCGGCGGTGTGGCTCCCGGAGACGAGGTCGTGGACCGGCGAGCTGAGGAAGACCAGCCAGACGCCGATCCACAGGACCTTGCGCAGCAGCACCTCCCGGCGGCCGCCGGGCGACTGTCCCAGAGGGATCGGCGACTCCCTCCGGGGCTCCCCGGACAGCGGGGCTTCGGTCATCGCGCTCACGCCTTCAGCGTGTCCTTCCGGTACAGCCAGGCCGCACCACCGGCGAAGAGGACGAAGAACACCACGAGGACGGCGATGTCCTGGGCGTGCGGGGCCTGGCTCTGTTCGATCGCCCGTCCGAGAGCAGCGTACGCGTGGGTGGGCAGCCATTTCGCGATGGCCTGGAGCCAGGCCGGGAAGGTGGAGGACGGGAACCACAGGCCGCCGAGTATCGACAGGCCGAAGTAGATGATCATCGTGAGCGGGCGTACCGCGTCCCCGGAGGCGAGGTAGCCGATGGCGACGCCGAGCGCGGCGAAGACCAGGCTGCCGGCCCAGATCGCACCGGTGAGGGCGAGCCACTGCCAGGTGTCCAGGCGTACGCCCTTCACGGCGGCGGCGACCAGGAAGACGACCACGATGGACGGCAGGCTGACGACGGCGGCACTGGCGGTCTTGGCGAGTACGTATCCCCGCCCGGGCAGCGGGGTGAGCCGCAGCTGGCGCACCCAGCCGTTCTCCCGCTCCTTGGCGATGCGTTCGCTGTTGCCCATCAGGACGGCGGTCAGGGCGCCGAAGGAGGCCATGGAGACCATGACGTAGGCCGCGACGGTCAGACCGGTGCCGTCGACCTTGCCGTCGGTGCCGCTCTGGTTCGAGGCGAGCAGGAAGATGACCGACGGGTAGATCACCGAGAAGAACAGGAACTTGCGGTTGCGCAGGGAGCGCGCGAGTTCCAGCTTGATGAGACTGTTCACGGCTGCGTGACCTCCTTGGCCTCCTCGGCCTCCGTGATGGCGACGAAGGCCTGCTCCAGCCCGAGCCCGGCGACTTCGAGGTTGCGGGGGTAGACGCCCAGGCCGTACAGGGCGTGCACGGTGGCGTCGGCGTCGGTGGACTGGATGCGGACGGTCTGCCCGGATACGCCGATGGTGGTGAGGAACGGCAGACCGCGCAGGGCGGCCTCGTCGATCCCGCCCTCCAGGTCGAAGGAGATGCGGCGGGCGCCCGCCTTGGCCTTGATCTCGGCGGCGGTGCCGTCGGCCAGCAGCCGGCCCCGGTGCAGGACGAGCACCCGGTCGGCGATGGCGTCGGCCTCTTCGAGGTAGTGCGTGGCGAACAGCACGGTCCGTCCCCGGTCGGCCTGTTCGCGCATGGTGGCCCAGAAGGCCTGGCGGGCGGAGACGTCCATGCCGGTGGTCGGCTCGTCCAGGACGATCAGGTCGCTGTCGCCGGCGGTGGCGAGGGCGAAGCGGACCCGCTGGGCCTGGCCGCCGGAGAGCTTGTTGACCTTGCGGTCGGCGATCTGGGAGACGCCCGCGCGGGCGAGCACGTCGGCGGCCTCGTACGGCCTCGGGTGCAGATCGCAGGCGAGTTTGACCAGTTCGGCGACGGTCACCTCGTCCATCAGTCCGCCGCTCTGCAGCATGGCGCCCACCCGGCCGGCGACGATCGCCTCCCGCGGGCTGGTGCCGAAGACGCTGACCGTGCCGCCGTCGGGCCGCTTCAGGCCGAGCAGCAGGTCGAGGGTGGTGGACTTGCCCGCGCCGTTCGGGCCCAGCAGGGCCACGGTCTCGCCCGGGTGCAGCCGGAGCGAGAGCCCGTCCACGGCCCGTGTGCTCCCGTACGTCTTGCTCACCTGATCGAACCCGACCACCGGGGTGGTGGTGGGCGCCGTTGTCGTCGTCATGGCGTACATCCTGGCCGCGGGGGCCGGGCCGCCGTCAGTGTCGGCGGTCCTGAGTGCCGGATGACAGATGTCATGTGCCGGACGTGACTGTGATGCGCGGGGCGTGACATGACGAAGAGGGGGGGGGCCGGGGCGGCGGCGGGGCCCCACCGACGGAGGC